>CAINOO010000072.1 GCA_903851535.1 uncultured Chlorobiaceae bacterium
ACCTCCCTCCAGCTTGAGCGCATCACACCCATGCTCCTTCATGATCTTTCCTGCATTGCGCAAGGCCTCATCACCTGAAATCTGATAGCTCATGAACGGCATATCAACGACGACCATTGCCCGGCCACTTTCGTCGTGCACACCTTTGACAACAGCCTTGGCATGGTAGATCATCTCTTCGATGGTGATCGGCAAGGTTGTGCTGTGTCCTGAAAAAACATTGCTTGCGGAATCGCCCACAAGAATAACATCGAGACCAGCCCGGTCAAGGATTCTCGCCATGGTATAATCATAGGCGGTCAGCATCGATATTTTCTCGCCGTTCTGCTTCATATCGAGCAATCTTCTGGTGGTAACATGACCCGTTTTCTGCTGGGCGCTTCTGTTCATAATGGTTACGGCTTAAGGGATTGAGTGTTCATGTTGCTGATAGAATGTCCTGCAAATCGCAGAGAGAAAGCTTCACGGTTTCAACGCCATGCAGCTTCCCGGCGGCAGAGCGCATCAACGAACTGATATTTGCGTAGTCGGGGACATAGCCGAGAATCTCTTCAAGAGAGGTTGTTTTTCGCTCCATTTCGTCGCATATCTCTTCGAAAGCGCTCCCTTCCGCAAGAGACATAAGGGCGCAGAGCTCTTTGTGCCGCGCCGAGAGAGGAAGTGATCCGTGCTGCAAAAGAACGTTGCGGCTCCTGCGTTGTGCAGAACCAACCAGTTTTCGACCTTCAACCTGAAGTTCATAACGGGCCGATGCGGTAAAACAACTGACCGCTCTGGAGGCACCATCACCCTGGCTGCGGGGAAGAGTGGATCGACAAAAGTCTGCGTGGATGCCAAGGCTTTCGAGAGCAAGCTGGATGACTTCATGCACCATACGGTAAAGCTCTGCATTCTGTGCCGGTGACTCTGCAAAAAAACTGTAGGTAAATTCCTCTGCATGAAAGACCGCCCGACCACCGGTAGGCCTTCTGACAACGTCAATACCTGCGGAGCGGCATTTCAGTGTATCAATACCGGAAATTTCCTGATTATACCCTATCGTAACCGCATGAGGGTGCCAGGAGTAAAAGCGCCAAAGGCAACTGTCGCTGCCATAGCGCCGCTGAAATCGCCCATCAAGAAATGCAGCCATTAACTGCCGGTCGAAGGCCATATTTTCTTCACCGGTATGGAAACCCGAGTCGAGACAATAGATCTTCGAAAAAAAAATGTTCTCCATTTACCACCCCTCCCGGGAACTCTACAAGACGCTCAGGAACCATGCAATTGCAAATCTGGAGCAAGATAATAATTATTTTTACCCTGTACATTGTTTGTCTCCTCGGAGACGGGTATTTTGCAGCAAAGTGCCATCACCTTACCAATTGTCATTATCATACTCATGCCACGTCTAACGGTTGCTCTCATTTTTGGAGGCAGATCAAGCGAACACGAAATATCAATCATCTCGGCAAAATCAATAGCAGCCAATATCAGCACCGAACGCTACAAGGTTGTGCCTTTCTATATCACCCGTGAGGGGCACTGGCTCTGTGACGGTATTGCGCAGGATATTCTGGACCTCGACCTTGCAGCCCTCCTGAGGAACTCTTCAGTTGAAGAAGCGGCCTCAACTCTCCGCGATATGGTAACAGAGGCTGCTCAGGCGCCCTTTTCCTTTGATTTCAGGAGTGCTGGCATTGATGTGGCATTTCTTGCGCTTCATGGAACCTATGGTGAAGATGGTCGCATTCAGGGATTGCTCGATACCTGTGCCGTTCCCTATACCGGGTGCGGCGTTCTCGCTTCGGCACTCACCATGGACAAGGCGCTGACCAAACTATGTGTTGCCGATGCGGGTCTTGCCGTTGCGCCCTCCCTTACCCTCTTCAGCGCCGATTACCATGCCGACCCGAAAGGTGTTTGCACCATGATTGAGCAGCAGTTTGCCTGCCCGTTTTTTGTCAAACCGGCAAATCTCGGCTCTTCGATAGGCATCTCAAAGGTGCATCATGGCGACGATCTCCCTTCGGCCCTTGAAAGCGCCTGCTCACTCGACACAAAGGTGCTGGTCGAAAAAGCAATTGAGGGGAGGGAAATTGAGGTCGCTGTGCTGGGCAATGAGCAGCCGGAGGTTTCGGTATGCGGCGAAATCGAGCCTGGCAGCGATTTCTACGACTACCAGGATAAATATATTCACAACACGGCAAAGCTGTTTATACCGGCTCGCATTCCCGTCGCAATGCAGGACGGGGTAAGAAGCGCAGCTCTGAAGGCGTACAAGGCCCTTGGATGCCGGGGTATGTCGAGAGTAGATTTTTTTGTGGACGAAAAAACGGGAAGCATTGTGTTCAACGAGGTCAATACGATTCCCGGCTTCACCGACATCAGCATGTATCCACAGCTCATGGATGCCAGTGGCATACCTTTTCCGGAACTTGCAGAGCGCCTGCTGCAGCTTGCACTGGAAACCACACGACCATGATCAGTGAACCATATCTTTTTTTTGCCGAAGTTTCGCTTGACCTGTCGAGAGGAAGATTTCAGTCGGGCATCAATAAACTCGATCCCTTTGCCGAGCTGTTTGCAGACTCCTATCTTTTTCACCTGCTCTATGCAAAAGCGCTCAAAGGACTCCGAAAGAACACTCTTGCCGGAGAATATTTTCGAAAGTGCTGCACCATAGCGCCGGCAAACCAGATTGCCTGGCAAGAGCTTATCGAGCTTCAGGCTTCTGCAGGCAACGAGGAGGTGGTCGTTCAACAACCGGCATTCGACCCCGTCACCGATGAGCTTGAAAAACTGACGGCGGCATTGATGAAATTTGAACCGGCAAAGACAACGGAAAACGCTGATCCGACCTCAATTCTTGAGCAAAGACAACCCTTTTCCGATGACATAACCATTGCTGTGCCTACTGAAAGCCTGGCCAACCTCTTTACCCAACAGGGCGCCTATAAAAAAGCGATAAAAATCTACACGCATCTTATCCAGTTGAAACCACACAATGCCGAGATCTACCAGCAGGAAATCGACTCACTCCTTGAGCAGCTCTGAGAGCACCAGTAAACACTGCTCCTGTAGAGAAAACGATTTCACTGGAAAATATAGGGTAAACCGGAGTATATTGGATTTGGAGTGGTATGGTGAGAAACACTAAACGGTTAAGATAGAGTATTTTGGTTTCCAGAATTTTTTCATGTTTCTGCATTGCTGCGCTTTTTCTTGCTTCACCCTCAACCGCCAGGAGCAGCGAACGAGCGGAAACAAACCTTTCTCTGGCCAATTGTATTGACATTGCGCTAAAGAACGCGACTTCAGCAAAGAAGGCTGACTACAACCTGAAACTCCGCGGTGTCGATCTTTTGAGGCGTTACGGCAGCTTTCTTCCCCATCTCTCCTCCTCCGCAGGTTATGCACCCTATACGCTCAGAAGAAGCTATACACCCGGGGCGACGGAGAGAACCGAAACCGCAACAAAATCGGTTGACGTAACCCTGACCACTTCGCTCAATCTCTTTAACGGCTTCAGTGACTACGCCGCACTGCAATCGTCGCTCAAACTGGAGCACGCCGCCCAATACACTCTTCACAGAGTACTCGAAAGTGTCGTTTACGATGTTACCCAGGCCTATTATCAGGTACTCCTCAATCAGGAGCTTTTTGCCATTGCCAGGGAAAACCTCCTTCTGGCCCAGGATCAATTGACCCTCACCGATCGGCAATTTCAGCTTGGCCTGAAATCGATGATTGATCGCTACCAGCAGCAGGCTGATGCTTCTGAAAGTGCTCTGGCCGTCATAAAGGCAGAGACCCGTATGCATCGCAGTACCTTTGAGCTGCTTCGCCGCCTTCAGATCGACCCGCAAACGAAAATCACCATTGCACCTTCTGCTGATGCAATGCAAGCGCCTCTGCCCTCAAACCTTGCTCTCGACAGCCTTGCCACCATAGCCCTTGAACGGCGCAACGACATGAAAAGCAAGGTACTCGAAACTGATGCGGCAAAATGGCAGGTCAGGGAGATGCGGGCACCCTGGTATCCAAGAGTTGACCTTGATTTCAGCGTCAGCACAGGCGGAACCGCCTACCTGCACCATGAATACACCTCGCTCCCCCTCTCTGAGCAGTTGAGCAATACGATAGGATACTCGGTTGGAGTGAACTTCAGTTGGGCACTTTTTGACGGATTTCAGACCCGCTACAATGTTGAATCGGCCAAAATTAACCAGTTGAACCAGCAACTCGATTATGACGATCTGAAGAGGAGTATTGTTCTTGACCTGCAGCAGGCTGCCGCAGAGTACAATTCTGCGTTCATGCAGATTGAAACAGCAAAAGTCTCCCTGACAGCCGCTCAATCGGCCTATGAAGGCATCAAGAGAAAATATGAACTCGGTGCTGCGGGTTTTGTGGAACTCAGCACCGCACGAACCACACTCTTCAATGCCCGATCGAACCTCTCACAGGCCACCTTTAATCTTGCACTGCAGAAAAGTGTGCTCGATTTTACAACGGGGAATATAGTCATACCATAGCAACCAGAATTTTCTCTCCTACTGTCAAATGAGTAAACAAAAAATTTTGTTGAAACGAAAAACAATCCTTATCGCACTCGCAACACTGCTGATTGCAGGCGGGTTGATCTTTACCTTTTTGAGGATCCGCGAAAAACCCGTTGAGGTGACAACCGAAAAAGCTTTTATCAAAGAGGTTGTCCATGTTGTCACGGCTACAGGCAAAATTCAGCCGGCACTGGTTGTTGCCATGTCGCCCGATGTCTCGGGAGAGATCATCGAATTACCCATCAAGGATGGTCAAAGCGTTCAGAAAGGTGATCTTCTGTTCAAAATTCAGCCCGACATCTACATCAATCAGGTGGAACAGAGTCTCGCCCAGCTCAATGCGGCCAAATCGCAAAGCATGGAGACAGAGGCCCGAAAGCTCAAGGCTGAAGATGATTTTCGCAAGGCATCACTGCTTTACAAGGAGAAGTTGATCTCACAGTCCGATTACCTGGCATCAAAAACCAATGCAGAGGCTGCACTGGCAAGCTACCATGCCTCAACCTACACCATAAAACAGAACAAAAGCCTGCTCGACCAGAATCAGGATAGGATGAAAAAAACCGTTGTCCGTGCACCGATCAACGGTACCATTATTGCCCTGAACAGCAAGCCGGGTGAACGTGTTGTCGGTACCGGGCAGTTTCCTGGCACTGAGGTACTGCGCCTTGCAAACCTCGACAGCATGCAGGTTCAGGTAGAGGTCAATGAAAACGACATCGTGAATGTAAAACCGGGCAACCCTGTCTCTATCACCGTCGATGCCTATGGCGAACGCCTTTTCAAGGGCATCGTGCAGGAAATTTCCAATTCAGCCATCTCAAAGGCTGCCGGAACGCAGGAGGAGGTGACCAACTTTTCAGTCAAGATACGCATCTTTAACCATGACCGACTGCTGAAACCCGGTATGAGCGCAACAGCCGATATTGAGTCGCAGCGGGTAAAAAATGCTCTCGTTGTCCCCATTCAAAGTGTCACGGTACGGGGCGCAACAGCCGCCGCAGAGGTCGAAAAAGCCGAAAAAAACGCTGTAACCATTGCACCCGCAGGGAAAGTACCCGAAAGTGAGCAGGGAGTGTTTGTTGTCAAATCGGGAAAAGCCTGGTTCCGGCCAGTCAAAACCGGAACAACGGACAATACCCATATCATTGTCACCGCAGGACTCAAAAAAGGAGAAGAGGTTGTTTCAGGAAGTTATACCGCCATCACCAGCAAGCTCAAGAGTGGCTGCATGGTCAAACAACCCCAACAGTAGCGCCAATATGAGCTCAAATGTCATCATCATGCAGTCGCTCTGCAAATTTTATGAAATGGGCGATCAGGTTGTCAGGGCGCTCGACTCCATCAACCTTGAGTTCAAACTGAACGACTATGCGGCAATCATGGGCCCTTCCGGAAGCGGAAAATCAACACTCATGAATATTATCGGTTGCCTTGATACGCCATCCTCCGGCAGCTATGAACTCAATGGCCAGAATGTGGCTGAAATGGATGACGATGAACTGGCCCGTATCAGAAACCGGGAAATCGGCTTTGTTTTTCAAACCTTCAACCTCCTGCCCCGCCTTAATTGCCTGCGCAATGTTGAACTGCCGCTGATCTATGCCGGTGTCTCTCCCGAAGAGCGCGAAGAACGTGCGGCAGAAGCGCTCGTGAAGGTGGGACTTGGTGAGCGAATCTTGCATAAACCCTCCGAACTTTCCGGAGGCCAGATTCAACGGGTTGCCATAGCAAGGGCACTTATCAACAACCCCTCCATCATCCTTGCCGACGAGCCTACCGGTAACCTCGATACCGCAACCAGTCGTGACATCATGCATATTTTCGGAACGCTTTCCGAAGCTGGCAACACCATTATCCTCATTACCCACGAAGAGGATATTGCCCGCTATACCAGCCGTCTCATCCGCCTCCGGGATGGAAAAATCGAAAGCGACACCAGCAAATGAACAGTACCTGGCAACAATTCCGTTATGAAACCCTGGAAAGCCTGAAAATGGCACTCTTCCAGATCCGGGCAAACAAGATACGCTCGTTTCTGACCGCTCTGGGCGTCATTATCGGCATTGTCGCCATTACCATGATGGGCACGGCAATTAACGGCATCGACCGGGGGTTCGACAAAAGCCTTGCCATGCTTGGCTATGACGTTATCTATGTCCAAAAATCATCGTGGAGCACCATGGGACAATGGTGGCGCTACAGGAACCGTCCTGATCTCAAAACAGAGTATGCCGCCCAGCTCAACCGAATTATTGCCGACAATCCGCATTCAGAGCTGCTCATCGCTGTTCCCCAGATGTCAACCTACCAGGCATCGGCAAAATACAGGGAGCGAAACCTTGAACAGGTCTTTTCCCTCGGCACCAACCATGACTACCTGCAGACGGCATCAGGAAACCTCTCCGCCGGTCGCTTCTTTACTCCTGGAGAATCCTCCGGCAGCGCAATGGTCTGTGCCATCGGAGACGATATTGCCGTCGGGCTCTTTCCCAATGAACCTGCACTTGGAAAGTCCATCCAGATCAAAAACCGCAAGTTCCGTGTTATCGGCATATTCCGAAAACAGGGAAAGTTTCTTGGCCTTTTCAGCTTTGACAACCAGATCATCATGCCTCTCGGAGCCTTTGAAAAGATCTACGGTAAAAATATGTTCATTACCATGCGGGTAAAAATCAGGCAACAGGAGCGGGTTGCAGAGGCCAAGGAGGAGTTGCTCGGACTGATGAGAAGAATACGGAGGCTTGCCCCGGGAAAAGAGGAGGACTTCTCCATCAACGAACAGCAAGCGTTCAAAAGCCAGCTTGACCCCATCAAAAACGGCATTGCCGTCGCGGGCATCTTTATTACCGGCATGTCGCTTTTTGTCGGTGCCATCGGCATTATGAATATCACCTTTGTGAGCGTGAAAGAGCGCACCAGGGAGATCGGGCTCCGCAAGGCACTTGGGGCAAGACGCCGCACCATTCTCCTTCAATTTCTCATAGAATCGGTCATGATATGCCTCATTGGAGGTGGAGTCGGGCTCGCTACCGCCCTTTTCATCACGGTTACCATCGAAAAAATCATGCCTGATTTCCCGGTGCAATTCTCCCCTGATCTTGTTCTTGCAAGTCTCGCCGTTTCTGTCATCACAGGAATCATCTCCGGTCTTGCTCCGGCGGTTACGGCCTCAAAGCTCGATCCGGCCGACTCACTGCGTTATGAATAGGGGAACTTATGCTGCTGCGTGAAACCATCACCCAGGCGATTTACTCCCTGGCTGTCAACAAGCTTCGTTCATGGCTCACCATCATGGGTGTGGCCGTAGGCGTCTTCTCCATCATTGCGGTCATGACCGCCATTGATGCCATCGACAAAAGCGTCGAATCAGGCCTGACAAGCCTCGGAGCCAACACCTTCCAGATACAAAAAAACCCTGCAACGGTATTCGGCAGCGGACACAGCAGGAACCTCTATGCAAACCGCAAGGATATCAGCTACAAGCAGGCGCTTTTTTTCCGCAAAAGCATGGAATCAAGGGCTCGCACCATCGGCTTTATCATTACAAGCATGGCCAATCAGGCAAAATATGCCAACCTGACCACAAATCCCGATGTGACGATGACCGGTGGTGACGAGAACTTTGCCGCATCAAACGGCTACACCATCGCGCTCGGTCGCAACCTCTCGGAAAACGATATCCGCTCTGCAAGAAACAGCGCAGTCCTTGGCGGAGAAGTGGCCACAACGCTCTTTCCGACGGGCGAGAACCCGCAGAACAAGTTTATCAAGGTCAACGGCGAAATCTATTCGGTGGCCGGTGTTTTTGAAAAAAAGGGTGCCGCCTTTGGTCAGAGTCAAGACAACTTTATCCTCATTCCCATTACCCGCTACCTTGACCATATCAACGAAAAAAGCAGCATAGCCATCACCGTTGAAGCGCTCTCCCGCAAAGAGTATCCACAGGCGATCGACCGGGCAATCGGTGCCATGAGACTGGCGAGGGGACTGACTGTCAGGGAGCCCAATGATTTTGAGATCAGGACAAATGAATCACTCATAGACTCATTCAAGGATATTCAGCGTGCCATCGGTATCGGTGCCTTCATCATCAGCTTCATGGCACTGCTGACCGCAGGCGTGGGTATTATGAACATCATGCTGGTCAGCGTCACCGAAAGAACCCGTGAGATTGGTATCAGAAAGTCAATAGGGGCACCCCGCCGAACGATTCTTCGCCAGTTCCTCTTTGAATCATTTTTTCTCTCCGTTGCCGGTGGGGTCATCGGTATTCTGGCAGGCATTGTAACGGGAAACATCATCGCGCTGAAATTCAACCTCCCGCCGATATTCCCCTGGGTCTGGATAATCGTCTCCATGATGGTCTGTTCGGCTATCGGCATAACCTTTGGGCTTTTCCCCGCATGGAAAGCCGCCAACCTCAACCCTGTGGAAGCCCTCCGGCCAAAGTAACATGATAGCGGGAGCACGTTGGGCAAACCAGCCGCTCCCTTCCTGCAGTTCATGGAATACGGAAGAGGTTTGCCGCATACTGTTTGACCTGATGCATCATGGTTGATTCACCGGCAACAAATGCTTCGACCTGCTTTTTCAGGCCGGAGCCCTCAGCGTAGGTAGAGTCCACGCGCTCCCATGCAGGAAGCACATCGTTTTCGATCCATAGCCAGCGATGCTCCCTGTCCGTGACGCTTCTCATACCGGTCAGCGTTTCGAAATATCCTGAAAAGGATGAAAAAGAGGCTTTGACGTTGTCAACCGCTCCTGAAAAATCAAGCTCACTTCCAAACGACACAACAATCCTGCCCTGCTGACTGATCGCATCAAAAATCGGCTGCAGGGTATTGAGCTGTTCATGACGAAGCAACAGTACATTACCATCCCATATCATCCTGCGGGCCTCCTCCTTATTCCCTGCTTTGAGCATGCGTGCCCCTTCATCAATCATCCTGAACCCTGCCAGCAGATAGTCATCTTCCGCTCCGGTGCAGTTGTTCTCAATTTCGCCGATGCCGCTCTCCTGATAAGCCTCATGTGCCCATGCGATATCGGCAAAAATTGCATTATTGCCGCGACGGATTTCATCAAGATCGGCAAGAAAAAGCTGCCGTGCAGCAACCGAGTGCATAAACGACGGAACAGAAAAGAGATTATTGAGAGCAGAACGGAACAACCGGCCCGGATCAAAGGAAAAACCCTCATCAGGCAACTCTTCCTGAAGAACAATCTGATCGGGAGCGTGCATCATTTCAGAGAAAGCCAGCGCAATACCAACCTGCCGCGAAGCAAACGCCGCCATCCCCGCCCACTTGAAAATCTCCGGTTTCTGCAAATACCACGCCGCATACCGGGCAGTAATGGCTGTGTTTCGCTCGACAATCCTCTCTTCTGGAGGCAGGCCGGATGCAAGACGATCAATCCACTCTTCTTTCGGACGGCTCATAACGATAGGGTCTCTTAAAGGGTTACAGTTTTCCAACAGATGTGAACAAAATAATCAGCTTATAAATTTTCGTCTGACTCAAATCGGCAAAAAGAGGGTTACAACCATGAGGCATTATCCGCCAGCCACCCATGCCGTTGGGAGAATGAAGCGCCTCTGCCTCAACGGTACAAGTTTTTTTATTGATGCAGAGGAGGAGAAAAAAACAAAAAATGGTTACATTCCCTCCATCAAAACCAGCCAGATCAATATGGATGATTATGCCCACACTCTCTCCCTTGTAAACATAACACACCGACCATGATCTATTTCAAAACTGCCGAAGAGGTTCTCTTTCAATGGGTTACGCGAATTTGCAGCGGAAATGCCGACGACATTGCTGCGCTGTATCATGAATCGGCTGTTCTTATTCCTACCTTTTCTCCCCATACCGTCATAACGCCCGAGGGGGTAAGAAACTATTTCGGGCAACTTGCTACAAGGGATGGACTTGGAGTACGCCTGCACAACAAGGCACTCAGAAAACAGTCGGTGAGCGAAACCCTGCATACCCTCAGCGGCATCTGTTCCTTTGAATTCGAGGTCGATCAGGTACTGCTCTCCTTTCCTTCGCGATTTACTTTTGTCATCGATATCTCCCTTGCTCAACCAATTCTGCACCATCACTCTTCGCAAGTACCAAGAAATCTTTCGTAAATTGCGGGGTGATTCATACGGAACAATGCATGCCCTTTCAGTGCATTGTTCCCCGAAATTCATCATGAAAAGGAGTATTACAGAATGTACAGAAGCATTGCTGATTACGGACTGATCGGGGATCTGCATTCTGCTGCCCTCGTCTCAAAAGATGGCTCCATTGATTACTGTTCCCTTCCCTGGCTCGACTCTCCGACCATCTTCGCCTCACTGCTCGATGATGAACGTGGGGGCTTTTTCAGCCTCCAGCCTTCGGAGCCCTTCAGCTCTGAACAGCAATATCTGACAAACACCAATATTCTCTCCTGCACGTTCCGCACAAAGGATGCCGAAGCCCGGCTCCTTGACTTTATGGTCGTGGAAAATGGAGCCCGCATCAAAAAAACAAGCCATCGCATTCATCGCTGTCTGAAGGTCACAGGGGGCACTATGCGATTTACGCTCACCCTGGTACCCCGTCCGGATTATGCAATGGTTGTTCCATCCCTTGCCCGGGAGAGCGACAACCACTTTACGCTCAGGTATGGGGTTAAAACCCTTTCACTTACCATCGCAGGGTGCAAGAGCATTCCTCTCGGCAACAGTGCAGGAGAACTGAAACTGTCATTACTGCTTGATGCTGGTGAGGAGGCGCATATCGATCTGATCTACGGAATCCACAGCAACCGCGATCCCCTCCCCTGTCCTTTTGAAGAAAACAGGATATTCTGGCAAGATTGGGTTCTCCCCTGCCTTGGTGAACGTTGCGCTTTCCTTGGCGAGTTTACCCCGATGATCAACCGCTCCCTGCTCCTGCTGAAACTGTTGACCTTTCAACCGACAGGAGCCATTGCTGCGGCCCCGACGACCTCCCTTCCCGAAACGTTGGGCGGTGAGAGAAACTGGGATTACCGTTTCAGTTGGCTGAGAGATGCCGCATTTACCCTTAAAGCACTCTTCTCTGTCGGCCATATCAACGAAGCCGATGCCTATCTTCGCTGGGCACACAAGACCTACCGTAAATACGGAAGCCGCAACCTCCAGATCATGTACACGTTGCATGGCAACGACAGACTCAAGGAAAAAGAGATCACCAATCTGAAAGGATACCGTCATTCAAAACCGGTAAGGATCGGCAATGACGCACACTTCCAGAACCAGTGGGATATTTATGGCGAAGTGATGGATGCAGCCCTCCGCCTGTCGGATTATGCAGGAAAAATTGATGAGGAGCTGTGGCCCTTTTTCCGCGAAATCTGCACCCTTGCCATTGAAAACTGGCAAAAACCTGATGATGGAATATGGGAGGTTCGCAACGGTCCGCACCATTTTGTCTATTCGAAAGTGATGTGCTGGGTTGCCCTCGACCGGGGAATTACCATTGCCCGACGTTTTGGCTTTAACGCACCGCTCGACCTTTGGCTGAACGAACGGGAACGAATCAGGGAGGATATTCTGACGAAAGGATTCGACAAGAGTGCGAACAGCTTTGTCCAGAAATATGGCTCTTCAGAACTTGACGCAAGCCTCCTGCTGCTGCCGATTGTCGGCTTCCTTCCCGCAAAAGACCCAAGAGTACAGGGCACAATCGACGCATGCCGTCAGAAACTGATGCAGGGTGGTTTTTTGCTTCGCTACAAGGCGGAAGATGGCCTGAAAGGTGATGAAGGAGGATTTATTCTTTGCAACTTCTGGCTTGTAGAGTGCCTTGCGCTCTCCGAAAAAATCGATGACGCTCTTGCATTGCTCAAGCAAACCGTGAACGCATCAAATCACCTTGGGCTCTTTTCCGAAGAGTACGAAAGCTCAACGCATGAAATGCTTGGAAATTTTCCCCAGGCATTCAGTCATATTGGCTATATCAACGCTGTTGCCGCAATTCTCGCAGCACAGAATCGTCTCCATGAAGCCTCAAAAACGACCCGGTACGGGGAGCCTTGTCAACAAACCATTCCCCTTCAGGCAACCCTGAACCCTGAACGGAGCGCTCAACCTCAAGCAAGCATCACGCTGGGTGCCGAATTAAAAAAGCGACTTGGCCGACTGCAGGGCGCATTTTTCAACCCCGAAAAGGGAGTGGTGAATTACCATGCGCTGAAACACTCCGAAGAGTTTGGCCGATACCTCGACCTGGCTGGCTCACTCAACAGCTTCAAGGTGGAGCTTCTCCACAACGATGCCGAAAAAAAGGCCTTCTGGATCAACATCTATAACGTGCTCATTATTCACGGCGTCATTGAGTACGACATTCAGGGTTCAGTGTTTGAAATCCCGAATTTTTTTGGACGGATTGGCTACACCATCGGCGGACTTTATTTTACGCCTGACGACATTGAGCACGGCATACTCCGCCATAACCGGTCACACCCGCTCTTTCCCTTCAAACCCTTTTCCGTGGCCGATCAACGCAGCCGCCTTACGGTCGCATCATTCGATTGCCGGATCCATTTCGCACTCTTCTGCTCATCATCATCCTGCCCCCCCATAGAGTTCTACGACCCTGCGCTTATTGACCGACAGCTCGACACCGCAGCAAAAAGTTTTATGAACCGTGGAGGCATAGAGATTGACCGCAAGGGCAAGACGCTCTGGATCTCATCGCTTTTTCAGCGCTATAGCGAAGATTTCGGCAGCAGCACCCGTAAAATAATCCTGTCGCTGCTGCCATATATGGATGAGGAGAAAAAAGCATGGACCGAAGAGAACATCGACTCCCTCCTCATCCGTTACGTGCCCTACAACTGGAATATGAGCACCATATTGCAATAGCAGCCTCTTGCCCTACTTCGCATGAAGCTCTTGTATCTCTTTTTCAAGGTGATCAAGCTTGGCCTTCATGGCACCAAGATTGCGCAACATCGCCTCGTGCTTCAACTGGTCACGCATGGGCTGCGCCGGATAGCCACGAAGCGCGATCCCGGGCTGAAGAAAGGATTTCGAAATCCCCGCCTGCGCTGCAACCTGTATGCGGTCAGCAAGCTCAAGATGACCGGCAAATCCGGCCTGGCCACCAATCACGCACTGACGACCCAGTGTTACACTTCCGGAAATACCCGCCTGGGCGGCAATGACCGTATCTTCACCAATTGTACAGTTGTGGGCAATCTGAACAAGATTATCGATCTTTGCTCCCCGGCCTATCACCGTGCTGCCCATGGTAGCCCGATCGAGGGTGGCATTGGCCCCGATTTCAACATCATCACCAATTTCAACAATACCCATCTGCGGAATCTTCACATAAGAGCCATCACCCTGTGGAGCAAAGCCAAAGCCATCAGCTCCAATAACACTTCCCGAATGGATGACCACCCTGTTACCGATAATGGTACCATCATAACAGGTAACAGAGGGAAAAAGAAGACAGTCATCGCCAACCGTGACATCATGCAAAAGAACGGTATGCGGGCCAATGACCGTGTTGTTGCCGATCGAACAGCGATCTCCGATCACCGCGCAGGCTCCAATCGAAACGCCCTCACCCATCAAGACACCCTCACCAATCACAGCCGTTGGAGCGACGCCTTGTGAAGCCACAATACGGGGCGTTGCAAATTTCTTGAGGAGAAACACAAATGCGGTATAGGGATCACGAACCTTGAGAAACGAAGTGGTGTGGCTGAACTCATCAACAGAAACCGAATGATGAACGATAACGAGAGAGGCCCGGGTTGTAGAAAGATATTTTGTATACTTGTCGTTTGCCACAAAGGTGACCTGCCCTTTTTGAGCAGTTTCGATCTTTGCCGGAGCGGAAATCAGACCCTCACCGTCCCCCTCCAGTTCCACAGAATCAAAAAATTGCCCGAGATAGTTCTGGATATCATTGATAGTCATATTTTTCAAGCCAATAAGGTCACTTTAGAAAGAAGAAAAAATTAATTAACTTTTCAGCCTTTTTAATTATATTTGGCTCCCCTTGAAATGTTTCGCTCCCAAAAGGATTGAAAAAGAGTCGAGGGTGTTAACCGTACTGCCATAATATAACCCCTTTCATCCGAATATGCAGGACACGATGGCAAAACCCATTAAAATTTTCGCGGGACGCAGCAATCCGGCTCTCGCTGAAAAGATTGCTAAGTATCTCGACATGTCTCTGGGCAACGCAAAGGTTGAAAATTTTTCCGACGGGGAAATTTCGGTAAACTACTTTGAATCTATCCGTGGATCGGATATGTTCATCATCCAGTCGACCAATCCGCCGGGCGACAACCTGATGGAACTGTTGATCATGATTGATGCGGCGAGAAGGTCATCGGCAGCAAGAATCACGGCAGTCATCCCCTATTACGGCTATGCTCGCCAGGACAGAAAAGACCGACCCCGCGTCGCAATCACAGCAAAGCTCGTCGCAAACCTGCTCACCGAAGCCGGGGCCCACAGAATCCTGACCATGGATCTTCATGCACCGCAGATCCAGGGCTTTTTTGATATCCCGTTTGATCATCTTTACTCCAGTGTCATCCTGATCGACCATATCCGCCATAGAGAATTTCGCGAAAACCTTGTCGTTGCCTCACCCGATGTGGGCGGCGTAAAGCTTGCCCGAAAATTTGCAGAAGAACTCGGTACCGACCTGGTGATTGTTGACAAGCGCCGCCCGGCAGCCAACGTTGCAGAGGTCATGAACATTATCGGCGATGTCAAAGGCAAAAACGTCCTTCTTGTCGACGACATGATCGACACTGCGGGTACCATTGTCAACGCGGCAAAAGCGATCCGTGAAGCTGGCGGTCTTAAAATTTATGCCGCAGCAACGCACCCTATTCTTTCGGGACCGGCAATCGAGAGAATTGATGCATCCATACTGGAAAAGGTGATTGTCACCGATTCAGTTATCACCAATCACGCCTATTCACCGAAAATTGAGACCGTCACGGTCAGCAACCTCTTCGGCGAAGCTATCAAGCGTATTTATGAAGATGATTCTGTCAGTTGCCTGTTCGACAGCAAAAATATCATCGAAAAACTTACGAACCTTCATTAAAAAAAGCGATAAAAGAGATAAAGGAAGAGCATGGAAACAATTGTATTAGCCGTAACACCCCGGATCATCAAAAAAAATGATGCAAAAAGAGTTCGTTTGACCGGTTCAGTCCCTGCAGTCGTCTATCATAAGGGCGAAGAGACCGTAGCCATAAGCGTCAATGAACTGGCTCTCAGAAAGCTGGTACACTCAGCCGAATCACATATTATCGATCTGCAGTTCCCGGATGGCAAAATCAAACGCTCTTTTATTAAAGAGGTTCAATTTCACCCGGTGACCGACACCATCATTCATACCGACTTTCAGCTTTTCTCAGCCGAGGAGATTATTGAACTCGAAGTACCTGTAGCCGTTTGCGGCGAGAGTGCCGGTGTTGAAAAAGGTGGCAAAATACTGATTATCCTCCATGCACTGACCATCAAGGGTAAGCCGGAAGATATGCCCGATCACCTCGTTGTCGATGTTACAGCACTTGAGATCGGTCATTCAATCCATGTCAAGGAGATCCCGATGGATGCCTACACTGGCCTGCAAATCATGGATAATCCTGACGCTCCGGTCATTACCGTTCTTGCATCAAAAACAACTGAGGCCACTGCCGAAGCGGCACCTGCAACAACAGCAAGCTGAGAGCGTTTCAACTTTTCTGTTGACAAACAAGGGTATCTTACCATGCAAAGCTGCTTTTCTTACCAGGAAAAGCAGCTTTTTCTGGTTCCAGGAAACAACATTAACCGATAGCCACCAAAAGCTTGAAAACAGATAGCGGCACACCATCATCCCTGCTGAAGATCATCCCCGGCGCAGGGCCGATCCGGTCACATAAAAAAGGAGTGACCCTTTTTCTGCTGATCGTTCTTATTGCTTTTCTGCTGATCCTCTTCATCCAGGCCGATCTTGTGCTCATCAGTTTTCGCTCGCTCTTTACGGCAATAGCGCTCTTTATTTCGGGACCCGAAACCTTTCGGGAGATCTTTACCGTGGAGATCCTTGAATTCTGGATTGC
>CAINOO010000073.1 GCA_903851535.1 uncultured Chlorobiaceae bacterium
CTAGCAGCCTGTCGGAATTGACATTCCAGCCAAAATAGCAATGATATTGCCCATAAGCTGCAAATCACCTTATTTTTTGATCTTGGTCATTTATGACGGTACTTTTTTCTGTTGAAGAGACCAAAACAGGGTCAATCAGGCAGTTACATCTCCATATTCAAGCTATTATCTGACGTAACACATTCAATCGCTTCAGATTCCAGGCGATGCTGACAAGATCCCATTCACCTCTTACATTTTCTATGCCTCTGAGCAGAAACTGTCGGAAGCCCAGCACTGATTTGATGACCCCAAACACCGGCTCAACCGTACATTTGCGTTTTGCATAGACGGCCTTGCCGTCCTTTGTCTTCAACCGGTGTTTCATTTTTGTCACCGCGTCAGCATCTTCGGCTATTGGCTCGGGTTCGCTGAATCGGTCAGCAAGCGACTGATTATGAGATTCACGTCCTGCTGCGATGTAGGGAGTTATCTTTTCTCTTTCACAAAGTCCAACATTCGTTTCACTGAAATATCCTGCGTCGGCAGTTGCCTCGGTTACCTTGCCCAGACGTTCAGGTAGTTTGTTCAATTCATCAAAAGCTGGCTGGAGCTCAAGTTTATCGTTTGTATGTTGGGTGACGTGAACTGCGACCATCAGCATGGTGTCGAGATCAACACTCGCCTGAGCGTTATATGCCTGCATGAATCCACCGCCCGATACCGGCATGATTCTTGATTCCTCATCCGTCAAATTAACCTGGTCGCGATCCTTCACTCCCGACTCTGGAGCTTTTGGTGGTTTTCCGCCAGGTTTTTTTCCACTCTTTTGACTTTTGCGCTCACGCTCTGCCAGTTTCGCCTCATGTTCGGCTTGTTCTTTTGCATATCGCTCATCAGCTCGACGTTCAATTTCAAGCTTTGCTCTGGCAATAGCTTCAAGCCTTTTTTCACGGCGTTCAAGCTCTTCAGGAATACTCATCCCGTCCGGGATTGCTGACTGGTCTGCCTGTTCGGCCTGACGAAGCAGGGAGTCAACTTCCTCTTTCAACTGCTTTTCAAGTTTGCAGGCATGACCCCAACTCAGTGCCTGATGCTTGGAGGCATTGGCCTTGATTTTGGTCCCATCTATACTGATCTTGCCGATCTTGAGGATGTTCATTTCATGGGCAAGAGTCAAAATCTGGATAAAAAATGGTTTCAGTTCAGCGAGAAAGCGTTTTCTGAAATTTGCTATGGTATCATGATCCGGATGACTGTTTCCGGTGATATAGCGGACCGCTATGGATTCATAAGTGGCAAGTTCCAGCTTCCTGCTTGAAAAGGTTCCGGTGGCATAACCGTAAAACAGGAGGCTTAACAACATTTCCGGATCATAGGCTTTGCAGCCTCTGCCTGCATAGGCGTCTCTTAATGGAGTAAGATCAAGTTGTGCAACAATATCAACAACAAAGCGTGCGAGATGATTAACCGGCAACCAATCCTGAACAGATGGCGGCAAAAGATAGAGTGTATCTCGATCGGCTGAAAGAAAGTCTGAATGCATTGCTTTTTCGTGGGCAGTTAAGCGATTATTATGCAAGCAATATACGACTTATCTCGTTTCTTATAAAAGGCTTATGCCGCTGTTTTTACGATTTCGTCTTGCTGGATAATCCGACAGGCTCCTAG
>CAINOO010000074.1 GCA_903851535.1 uncultured Chlorobiaceae bacterium
AGAAAATCGTCGGTAGTCATCAATCTTGTCGCCAATGAAAGCCGCAATTACTGTGAGATTCTGCGCACAAAACTGCTCTGGGGACGCGAACACACTTTCGGCCAGCAAGGGGAAGCAATGGACAATTGACAACTCTCCATTGTCCTTTTTCAATCGTCATTATCAACCATCTATTGAACAGCATCAGTTCTGATTCACTTCACAGCCTCCTTGGCATTCCTCTTGATACTCCGCTGGGAATTGACGAGATGTGCAAAAGGCTTCGGCCGGTGCTCTATTTGGCACCGGCACTCTCGCCACGGCTCGAACGCTTTTGCCGTGCCCTTTGCGCCGCCATGCACGATCTGGGGATTACCGTTCTTTCAGAAGGAGAGGCTGCGGGAAATGACGGACGTTTTGCTCCTGGTACCGTTATTCTCGCACCAGGCTTTTTCCCCGACGATTTACTCGCCATCAACCGCGTCACAACGCTCTACAACAATATCATTGTCGGCATTTACGACGAAGCGCCACCTCTTGCCTCGCACTCCCTGCCACAGGAACGGCTCGACACCATTGTGGGCCGACTCGCCCGCGACATGGTGCATATCCTCATCTTTGTGACCGACCACTCCTGGAGCATCTGCACCATGAACGGCGGAGTGGTCACCTTCAACACCCCAATCCCAGGGCTGGAGGATGTGCGCAACACACTGGTACCCAAGCTCACGGCACAGGTTGTTCCACCAAGGAGTGAAGATATGGACATGGAGCCGGGAACAATGGAGAACGAAAGCGCAGAGTTTGAGGCTGTTGCAGAGGATTTTCTGGAATGCAGCGCTCTCTGGAGCAGCAATGCCTGCCTTTTGACGCACACCTCTACCGGGGGACTCGAATACCGCAGCAACTTTTACAAGCGGATTGTTGCCCGCTATCTCGACCAGCGAAGCGGCATGAGCTACGGCTTCTTTGCCCGCCAATTGCCCATTTCCGTACAGCCCGCCATCGTGCAAAAAGAGAGTGGTGAAGAGAAAGAGGGAATGGTTCCTGTCAGGGTGCAGGGACAAACCCTGCTGGTGCCGGTACCGCAGCTCCGCGTCATCACCACCAGGTCGGGGTGCAAAAAAAATCATCTTGAAACAAGGAACGATCTGCTTGAGATCGGGCTCGTACAACGCAACGGAAGGGGACGTGCCTATCTCAAGACCCCGATGGGCTGCCCACCGGAGATTGTGGTCAAACCCTCCTTCGACACCCTTACCATTCTGGCTCACGCTCTCGGCAATGCCCTGACAGCAAGCATCCTGATGAGGCTTCGGCCCGAAGCACGCTTCCCCCGGCATCTGGCCAGTTTCGGGGCATCAATGACACACTGGCATGATTATCCCAAGAGCGGGCTGCTGCCCGAGGGGTACCATAGGCACGGTGAAGAAAATCCGCCGGTCGCCTGCTCAACGCCGCAATCGGCGGCATACAGCCTCCTTGGAAAAATAGCTGCGCTTGAAATTGCTCTCGAAGAGGGAAGGAGCTACCGAGGAGATGTGCATATAGAACCAAGCCACGGCACCAACATTGTCGGCGTGCTTTCTCTGGCGGAAACTGCCCGGCTCATGAACCCTGCCCGCACTCCGGAGTTGCTTCATCAAGAGCCGTAGAAGGTCTACTCCTCTTCCACGCCACTCTCACTATAGGGCCATTTACCCTGCTTTATAAGAATCATCTCGATCAGTTCGCGCACACACCCTTTGCCACCCTCATAGCCCGAGATATAGCCGACCCGGTTCCGGAGATAATCGGCACCGTCAATGGCGGTTGCAGGAAGGCCGACTTTTGCAAGCACCCCGATGTCGCCGATATCATCACCGATATAGGCGCACTCCTCATCGGCAAGATCGTGCCGCTGGAGAAAGGCTTCATAGGAGTAGAGGAGATTTTCGCCGTTGAGGTAGAGATCCTGCACGCC
>CAINOO010000075.1 GCA_903851535.1 uncultured Chlorobiaceae bacterium
ATAAAACGCGCATTTCCCGAGAATTTCAGCCAATTGTATCCAAAACTGTGGCAACTCCTGATGCCATATTTTTCATTACGCATCATCAGGCAGGATCCCTATGAAACCATGATCTCATTTATGTGCGCCCAGGGTATCGGCATGCAGTTGATCAGAAGACAGGTTGCAATGCTTCGCCAAACCTATGGAGAAAAGAGGAGTGTTTCGTTGCACGGCAAGGAGATCATACTGCATCACTTCCCCTCTCCTGAGCGACTTGCTGCAGCAGACCCCACTCTGCTCAGCCGTTGTACCAACAACAATCGTGTCCGGGCAAGCAATATTATTCTCGCTGCACAAGGCGTCGCAGAGGGCATTATTGATCTTGATGCCCTTGGTAATCCGACACTCCCCCTTTCAGAGCTGCGCAACATACTGTGCCAAAATGGGGGAATCGGCTATAAAATTGCGGATTGCATTGCGCTTTTCGGTCTTGGGCGTTTTGATGCATTCCCGATTGATACCCATGTCAAACAATACCTCGCAGAATGGTTCAACAGCTCCACGGCTCTGCGCCCCCTGAGCCCGGCCAACTATCTTGCCCTCGACAGAGAGGCGCGTACTGTTTTGAACCCGGAGCTTGCAGGCTACGCCGGACACCTCCTTTTTCACTGCTGGCGCAGGGAGATAAAGGAACTTCGAACGTTTTAGGCGGAATAATGTTTCACTTAAGCTGCAATACATACCGTCAATCCATGAAATGAGGAGCCACAAGAGCATGAGCGTCAAAAAAAAAGTACTGGTTGCCGGAGCCTCTGGCTATCTCGGCAGATACGCTGTCAAAGAGTTCAAGGAACGAGGCTTTTATATCCGCGCATTGGTGAGGGATCCTGAAAAGCTCAAAACAACCGGTCCGCACCTGGAACCCGCAGTCTACGATCTTGTCGATGAAATTGTTGTCGGCGATGTCACCAATCCCGAAAGCATCAAGGGAGTCTGCAAGGGAATAGATCTTGTCTTTTCCTCACTCGGCCTGACCACTCCCGATGCGAAACTCACCAGTTATGATGTCGATTACCTTGGCAATAAACGCATCCTCGATCAAGCCATTGAAGAGCATGTTGCACGCTTTATTTATATATCAGTCTTCAACCAGGATAAAATGGCCGAGATACTCTCCATCAAAGCGCACGAACTTCTGGTTGCCGATCTTAAACAATCAGGACTCTCCTGGGCCGTCATACGCCCCAACGGGTACTTTTCAGACATGGGGAGATTTTTCTCTATGGCCCAAAGCGGCCACATTTTCATGGTAGGCGAAGGAGAGAAAAGAATTAATCCTGTTCACGGTGCCGATCTTGCCATCGTCTGTGCAGACGCGGCAGAGGGAGAATCCCGGGAAATTGCTGTTGGCGGACCCGACATCTACACCTTCCGGGAAGCCATGGAACTTGCCTTCCATGCCTGCGGCAAGGCTGCATGGATAACCCCGCTTCCGATCTGGCTTGCCGAAGGAGGACTCATGATAACAGGGCTTTTCAACCGCAATCTGGCCGATCTCCTCTCCTTTGCCGTTGAAGCGCTCAAATTCGACCATGTTGCACCACCTTGCGGCACCCACCATCTGAAAGAGTTTTTTGCTGAACTTGCAGCCAATAGTGCATAAGGAGTGAACCCATTCTCTGCCTTGCTGTTGTGCCGGAAGTAATGGCCATTTTATGGCACTGTTTTTTTTCAAAGCATCCCGCTTTTTTCTCACTGTCTAATTCAATACCTTGAGCATCAATTAGACATCGCGGAGAAAGCGGAGAAAAGCGACTCCCCCACTCCATTGCAAACAAACTATCTGAACCCTTAGAGCGAACAAAGGCCTGTACATGTTGAAAATTTTTGAAAAGATCTTCGGCTCCAAACACGAAAAGGACGTCAAAAAAATCCAGCCCATAATCA
>CAINOO010000076.1 GCA_903851535.1 uncultured Chlorobiaceae bacterium
ACCATTGATCTTGTCATCGAATAAGAGTTAAGAGTGCGTATCTGTTCTTCTGATGGTGCTTTTGCACTTTCAGGAGAACAGGTTCTGCTGCTTTTTCGATTCTGCGTAACCTTCATGGCGTGCGATATATCGGTTGACATCGAACTTCCGTGCACATCCGGAGGCGTTCATGTAGCGGATTTTGCCATAGACCGGCCTGTCAAACCAGGGACGGTCATGGGCTCCGCCGATTGACCATGCAACGCCGGCGTAGCCGTTCGGCTCCCTTCCATCAAGGGCGAAACGGTCGTTGAGGATGATGGCGGTTTCAAATGCCTGCTCGGGAGTTTCACTCCACTCAAGAATTTTCTTTGCCCAGTACATCCGCATGTAGCCGTGGATGACCCCGGTTGTTACCAGTTCACGCTGTGCGGCATTCCAGAGCTTTTCGTGCGTTTTGGCGGCAGCAAACTCTTCCAGAGTGTAGCGATAGTCCCGCTGGTCATCGCCATGCTGCTTCAGGCTCTCTCTGGCCCATGCCGGGATGCCTTCAAAAGAGTCATAGTGATTGTTAAAGCAGCAATAGTTTTCTGCCAGCTCCCGCCGCACAATCAGCTCTTCAAGAAAGGCCTTTCTGTCAGCTTCCGGTGCTGTGCTTTTGCTGACCCTCATGGCGATGAACTGGGCGCTGATCTGCCCGAAATGGAGATAGGGGGAGAGATGGGAGGTTGCCCCTGCATTGGGATCGTTACGCTCTTTCCCGTAAGAGGCAAGCCTGCTTTGCAGGAAGCTCTCAAGGCATTCGTTTGCCGCTTTTTCTCCTGGTTTCAGCCACTCTACAGGCGGTACGTTCCTGTCGGCCTTTACGTTATGGTAAACATCGCTCCAATCGACCGGCTGGTATGCAGAGGGGGAGGGAAGTGGCTCAAGCGCGGGATAGTTGGTCAGAAATTCTCCCAGCAGGGCGTTGATTTTTGGGCGGAGCGTTCTGGCAGAATACTCCTGTTTGCCGGAGGCGATCCAGCAGGGGACGATGTTGTGGGCATCAACTTCATAGAGGGGAGCGGCGAGCTGGCGGGCCACCTCTTTTTTCCACGATCCGGAAATGTTCATCGGCGAAAAATCGGTGACCACCACTCCCGCGTTTATCTGTTCAGCAAAGCGGGGGAACTCTCTCTCCGGCTGCCCCTGCAGGAGCACAAAGGGGATGTTGAGCGCGTTGAGATCAGCTTCAACCTCCCGCAAGCCCTTGAGCATGAAATCGTAATGGCGGAGTGGAGCCTGGAGAAAAGTGGGAGCAAGCGTAAAGAGCACCACAAGCGGCTGCTGCATGAGCTCCGCTTTTCTGCGGGCAAAGAGCAGTGCCCAGTTATGGCGCACTCTCTGATCGCGCGACATCCAGTAGATCACCGCTCCCTGGCCGTCCTGCTTCTCGCTCAGGAGACGGATGCGCCGAGGATCAATAATGAAACGTTGCGGCTCAGACAAGGCCGGAAAGGCGGAGGAAGTTGTGCATGAGCTTCAGTCCGGTCGAATGGTACTCCTCTCTGATAGTGCAAAGAGAGGGGAACTCCTCATGGAGCGCCTGCTCAATCCGGCGGAGCTGAAGCAGCATGGCGGGGCTCTCATCGTTGGCGCTCTGGGGCCCGCCAAGCACCACGAGGGCGCTGTAGCCCCGTGGATCAGGAAAGGTTCCGCCCGCAGAAAGATCCTCACTATGCCATGCGATACCATGCTCGCAAAGCAGGGTTTCAAGCAGACCCGGGCCTTCGTGGGTGATGTTTTTGACAATCAATATCTTTTTTGCCATGACGAAATTCAGTGATGTTTTACTGTCCTGTTTTGGCTGATTTATCAAAACCGGAATGATGAAGATTGAAGAGGGTGCACTGTCTTTTGCTACTAAGAGCATTGTGTTCAGCTTTGGCCATAAGAGACCGATTTCTCAGGATCTTGCTCATGACTTTTTTTTTGACCTTGAGTATAATCTTGACAGCATCGGCAGATGAGCAATATCTACAAGCCCTATGAAGGCATCAATCGTATAGTGTAATTGCCCCTATAACAAAGAGTTCACAAAGAATTAACATAAATACCCCGTAACAAAAAAAGAAATTTGTTGGTATTTGATAAATTAGAGTTCTTATAAAAATACAGATCAGCGACTCCCTTATTTGCAGTGCAGTTATATCGATTAACGAAGGCGTTTTGGTTCGCCGTTGCATTTTGCTGTTTTTTTTATATGAGATATCTGTATTTCACTTGCTGACACCAACGATTTATTAACAGCACTTTGGAGCAATAACCCGTCATCGCGGGTCACACCAACAACATTATTTGCCAATAAATAACAGATATATATGCACAACCACTTACTGATCGGCCTTGGTGGAACCGGAGGTAAAATACTTCGCGCATTACGGAAAAACGTTTTTCAGGAGTTTCGCAGCAATCACCCAAAAATCATAAACCTTCAATACCTTTATATAGACTCCAGTAAAGAGATGATGGCTGTCGATGATGTCAGTTGGAGAATATTGGGCGAAAATGTTCAACTTTCACCGCGCAATCAACTGCTCATTACCGGAAGCAATCTCAAGCAGGTGCTTGATAACCTGGGAGGCTATCCAAATATCAAACCATGGATAGGCAGTCACGAACAGTGGAAAGCCATCCTAAACAGCATCGTCGGAGAAACGCTGGGAGGTCAGAAACGCCGTCTCGGACGCTTTCTTTTCGCCAGTAAGGCGCGAACCTTCAAGGATCAGCTCAAACAACTCGCTTCCGAACTGACGACTGGCGGTGAAGCGAGTATCACCTTTCATATCTGTTGCGGTTTGGCTGGAGGCACCGGAAGCGGAAGCCTGATCGATGTCATTGCACAAATCAGGGCACTCTATCCCGAATCGAGAACCTATCGCATCGTAGTGTATGCACTCTTGCCTGAAGAGATACCCAATCCCAATTGGGATACCGGTAATTACCACGCCAATGGATATGCCGCGCTTGCCGAACTGAACGCCCTCAGCACCGGGAGCTATCAACCTTGTGATGTCGCCGAAAGCGGAAAGCGCCTGCAACTCATGGATCCCTTCAACGGATGCTATATCTTTTCCAACCGGAATGAGAACGGCTTGCAGGTCGATGTGAATAAAACCCTTCCCTCCATCGTCGCCGACTTTCTTTTTCAGAAGCTGATAGCCGTCAGCAATGCTGATACCATGCGCCTCCTTGACAAAATGGAGAATGCAGAAAACGGAGATGGCACCCCCGAGAGTGATCATGGAATCGTCGGGAAAGCGAGAAGCAAGCGCTTTCTGACCTTTGGTATTAAAAGACTTGCTGTTCCGGAAACGGAAATCAGGGAATATCTGACCTACAAATTTGCCCGGCAGGCGGCGCTTCAACTGCGCTTTAACAACTGGGACGATACCTTCGGCTTCCGTAACGATGCACGCAACCAGGATTTCGGGGAGTTCGTCAGAGACAAGCAGACCCTTGAGCGCTGGTCGTTAACCGATGATCACTTCACGCTTTCACTGGGAATCCTTGCCGAAGAGATCAACAACAAGAGCTGGAAACCGATTCTCAACGAATGGTTGGATATTGTTCCGCAATTCATAGGTATGGTGCAGGCCCAGGATGACAAGGTTTGGCTGAACGATCTGGAAAAACTGATGGTGCAGCGCTATGAGGAAAATTACCGGAAATTGGGCGTACGCAAGTTTTATGAGACCAAACTGGAAGCACGAAAGGACTATGTGAAGGAATTGCGCCGGCGTGTCGAAAGTGAGCTATTCCTGGAGTGGCAGAATGGCGTCAAATCCATGCATGACCTGAGTCGGTGTGTCATGGCATTGATCGCCTCTCTGGAAGAACGCGCCCGTGCCGGAGATGATAGAATCTCCAAGGCTAAAGCTAACATAGAAGATGCAGAACAAAAGGTTACCGCAAACCGGAACGAGTGGGCCAAAGTAGGATTGCTTTCACATATGCTCGGCAGACGCCGTAAACTACTCGATACCCACGGCGAACTTCTGCGTGAACTGTACCTCTTCCGCACACAGGCAGAAGCATGGAACTTTGCCAAGCGCCTGTTGCAGGAATCGATCACGGAATTCAACCATCTTGCCACAGATATTTCGCTCTGCTCCACGCTGGTGGACGAAACCATCAAGGAGTTCAACACACGTATCGATGAACGGTGCAACGATAATGAAAAACCCGATCTCCGTCAGTCTCTGGTTCGATTCTATAATGCCGAAAATGTCCGTCTGTTCTCCCGTGATCTGGAAAAAGAGGCCGCCATACAAAAAAACCACTCGCAAATCATCAGAGATGCACTCATCGAACAGATCGCTTCGGAACCTTCATTTGCCGCGTTTCATAACCGGATCAGCAGGCAACACTTTTATAACGTTCTCGAAAAAAAGAGTACGCTCAGTTCCCAGATCGCACACGATAACCTGGTTTCCTCAGACCATAACCGCCAGTCTCTGCTTGGCGTCAATATTATCGGTCAACTCGAACGGGAGTATTCAGGAAAGCCTGAAGAGCTGAGGAAGTTTGTCAACGATCTTGTACGCTCTGCTGGCAACTACCTTGAATTCGACCCACAGGCTATTGTAATAGGAAATGGCAATGTTGTCAAGGTATCTCAATTCATCGTCATCATGCCCAATGCCGGTGAACACTCAGAATTCGCTGAAACCCTGAAAACGATGTTCCGCGATCATCTGAGAGGTGGCATTCCCGTTGAAATAATCGAGAGCGACACCAAACCGCACGAAATCACTCTGCTTGGCATCACCAACCTGTTCCCCCTGCGTTATGCAAGGATGGTGCGCTTTTTGAAAGAGAAGTACGATCTGCGCATCAATAGTGCAAACAATCCGGAGCAGGTCAAGCTTGAATTGCATAGCGAAGGTGACGGAAGCCAGTATTCTGCACTGCTCATTGCCAATGAGGGCGACATACGCGAAAAAGTCTTGCCATCCCTGTTCATTGCCAAAGCGATGGAACTGATTACGGCCGTCGTCAATCCCACCACCGGCAGAAGCGATCTTTTCCTGATCGGTGAAGATGAACTTGGAATGACCGTTCGGACAAAGCTTGGAAAATCGCTGCCGGAAATCTCCGAAAACATCGATCTGAAGGTGGCCCAGGTTCTGGAACAAACAGCCAATGACAAGCTCAAGGAGAATGAGTGGAAACACATAGACAAAATCAACGAACTGAAACAGCGCATCCTGAATGAGCTGAAAGCAATCCTGAGCGAACGGCAGGAAGATTTCGAAGACCCGACATATCAACGTTTCGAAGCCGCTGCGCGTAAGGCTATCACGTTATTAACCAACAATTGAACGAATTCCCCATGCCAACCACATACAAATGTCCGAATCTGGGCAACTGTCACAAGGCTGACAATCAGGAACAGATCGCCCTTCCTGCAGGAGCTGATCCGATATGTCCTGAATGCAAATCCAAGCTTATTCCTGTCAAAGATCAAGGGATCAAGCGTCCAGACAACAAAACCATAGCACTTGTTGCCGGTATACTGGTTCTCATTATAGGCGGGGGGCTGCTGTTTTTCATGCGGTCGAACCTAAATTCAAAATCAGGTACAGGTCTGGTTTCACCCATGAATCAACCGTTTAACGGCAAAACGCTTTTACGCTTTCAGGGCTCGAACACCATCGGTGGTAACCTCCTTCCAGCATTGGCTGAGCAATTCCTCAAACAGGAGGGATACAGTAATGTTCACAAGGTTTCAGAAACCGAAGATGAATGCTCTATCGTAGGCGAACAAAATGGAGTTGAGGGTCGAATCGAAATTGCCGCTCATGGCAGCAAAACCGCCTTTGAAGGTTTGAAATATGGGCAGTGCGATATTGGTATGGCCTCAAGACCAATTAAAAATGATGAATGGCAGGCGCTTAAACCTGTAGTGGGCGATCTCAGATCAAATGGCAGTGAATTTGTTCTGGCACTCGATGGCATCGCAGTCATCGTCCATCCCTCAAATCCGATAAAGTCTTTGTCCATCTCCCAGATTGCAGATATTTTCAGCGGAACGATCAAAGAGTGGTCGCAAGTGGGTGGGCTGAATGGCGGTATTACCATATATGCTCGAGATGAAAACTCGGGCACCAGGGATTTCTTCAATGACGCAGTCCTTAAGAAATATGGTAAAACCCTGGCTGGTGATGCACTCCTTCTGGAAGACAGCAAAAAACTTTCGGCGTCGGTAGCAACTAATCCGAATGCAATTGGCTTCATCGGTTTGAACTATATCGGTTCTAACCATGCGCTCGCCCTCTCCGATGTCGGTGTGCAGGCGCGCAAACCCAGTCCGTTTACTGTAAAGACAGAGGACTATATCCTGTCACGGCGCCTCTTCCTGTACGCATCGGAAACAAGCAAAAATCCTCTGGTTGCCCGCTTCATCGATTTTGCTACAGGAACTGCTGGCCAGCAGATCGTCGCATCTATCGGTCTGGTCAATCTCGACCCGACACCACCCATCGGTCAACCGTCGAATGTTGTGCCTGAGTATGACCCCCGGAATATCTCCATGGGATGGAGAAATCTGACAAGCGGCGCAACCGAAATCGCGACACGCTTCAGATTCCGTGCTGATAGTGAAGTATTGGACACCCGAGCAAACCGAGATATAGGTCGAATCGTAGCCGTATTATCGCAGCCAAAGTACAAAGACAAACGAGTAGTGCTTATTGGCTTTGCGGATGCGGCAGGCTCAATAAAACACAATGGGGAACTCGCGCAAAAACGTGCTGAAGTTGTTGCTACAGCGCTCATAGAAGAAGGTGTACAATGTGCTGAAGTAACAGGGGTAGGTGCCGAAGCATTTGTGGCCCCGAACGATACACCGGAAAACAGGGAGAAAAACAGAAGAGTCGAGGTTTGGGTGAAATAAAGGATAAATTACGAATGGGAAACAGGTTATCCAGATGCTATTTATCTCCTCACCGGGATTGCCGTAGTCGAAGTGTATCGACGTAATATTGCCCAAGCTTGTGTGTCCATTGCCGGGTAGCTTCTTAAGTGACAACCCCTCCGCGATAAGCAAGCATTTTTTTAATCATTTCGTAATCCTTCCTGAAGCCGTCCGGGATTTTGCGGATTTTTCCATAGACCGGCCTCTCAAACCAGAGACGGTCATGGAGCCCTCCGATTGACCATGCGACCCCGGTGTAACCATTTGGCTCCCTTCCGTCAAGGGCGAAAAGGCCAATGAGGAAGGTGGCTGTCTCAAATGCCTGCTCAGCGGTTTCGCTCCACTCAAGAATTTTTTACGCCCAGTACATCCGCATGTAGCCGTGGATGATCCCGGTTGTTATCAGTTTAAGTTGCGCAGTATTCCAGTGCTTGTCGTGCGTTTTGGCGGCTGGTCGTGCAGGAGAACCAAGGGGATGTTGAGCGCTTTGAGATCAGCTTCAACCTCCCGCAAGCCTTTGAGCATGAAATCGTAATGGCGGAGTGGAGCATGGAGAAAAGAGGGGGCAAGCGAAAAGAGCACCACAAGTGGTTGCTGCATAAGCTCCGCTTTTCTGCGGGCAAAGAGCAAGGGCCAGTTATGGCGCACCCTCTGGTCGCGTGACATCCAGTAGATCACCACTCCTTCGCCGTCCTGCTTCTCGTTCAGAAGGCGGACGCGGCGCGGAGCAATCACGAAACGTTGCGGCTCAGACAAGGCCGGAAAGGCGAAGGAAGTTGGAGAGGAGCATGAGGCCTGTCCTGTGGTACTCCTCACGGATGTTTTCAAACTGCTCCATGAGGTCGCTTCGATTAATTCTCTTCAGGTCGGCATCATTCTCACACCACTCCGAAAACATGGCATCGGTCAGTTCAAAATGGCACTGCAGCCCGTAGC
>CAINOO010000077.1 GCA_903851535.1 uncultured Chlorobiaceae bacterium
AAAAGATATACCTCTCTAAAGTATCACAGTAAAAAGAAAAACCAAAGACAAAGACAAAGTATATAAGGAAACGCAATGTCCTTAACCGTTACCATCTCCTTTCTATATGTTAACGCTATTATGGGCAAACAATTCCGTCGGTTGTCTTTTTTTTTCTTTCATAAATCAGCATTTTTGGGTTGTTACGATACGGCGTGGTGAGGCTTGTTTGTTTTATTGGACTTCAATTTCAGGAATAGAAATTCATTTGTTCTTTCCCCTGATATTTTGTATTCTGTATACCTGTACAGGGTATAGGTATTAAGCGGCGCTCAAGCGGCAGGCTGTATTTACAATATCGGTGATGAGTTCCTGCATTGGTTGATGATGAACTATGAGGCGGGGCTGTTATCTCTGAGGGGATTGAAGCTGAAAGATTTATAAACCAGAAAGGACGTTTACCATGAATAAGACACAGGAAGTCACTCCCGCGAATGCCTTTGCAATGATTCAAAAAGGTGCCGTGCTCGTCGATGTCCGTGAACCGGGTGAAGTGGAGAGACAATCATTTGATATTGCTGAAATACTGCTGATTCCTTTACGCCAACTTGAAACCCGGTACAAGGAAATACCCGCAGATCGTTCGGTCATTATTGCCTGTCATAGTGGTAATCGCAGTGTAATGGCATGCCGTTTTTTGATGAACCAGGGGTACAAAAAAGCAGTCAATATGCAGTCCGGTATGGTTCGCTGGGCGGCGGAAGGGCTGCCACTTAAAGAAAAACAAAAAACCAGCCCCTGGCTGTCGCAACTTTTCAGCAAAAAATGATGCCTGCGCTGGCAATAGCACAGGGTGAACTCCTGCAGAAAGGGATTCGGTCAGTCCGTCTCAAGAGAGCGGCGAGAAAGGGTGTGTTCAGGTGTGCTTTAGCCTTAAGCCTCCATCATCGGGTGAAAGTTTTTTTTATCAGGTGGCTATTGCTGAAAGAGCGGGGTAGTATTGATGACCTATCGGCTCTTCATACAGTTCACGCTCTTCCTTGCGGAAAAAAACACCCAGAGGGAGTTTGCCTGATCCGGCTGCAAGACGAAATGCAGCATTGCGATCGGTGGCATCATAGCCCTTGGGCAGATAGTGGATGTTTTTCTTGAACCACAAACAGGTATTGAGTTTGTTGAAGAGGACGCATGGCTGGCATATATCGACTACCGAAAATCCCCGGAATGCAATCGCCTCCATGATCATCAATGTTGTCTGCTCCACATCTCTGACCAAGCCTCTTGCTATGAACCGGGCATTCATTGCCAGTGCGACTTCAAGGGGATTAATAGATTTGAGCTTGACACCGTTAATCTGTGCAGGGGTCTTCATGCCGTGCGGCAATGCGAGAGAGGCCTGGGCGTTGTTGAGGTTGGAGATCATGTTGTTGTGCACAATAACCGTGACATCAGCGCTTCTGCGGAGGGCTTGGAGAAAATAATTATCTCCATCGCCCGCTATAGTGGCGTCACCCGAATGAACGATAACAACAAGTTTTTTGTCGGATAGCTTCACGCCAGGCTTGGCGGGACGAGAACGGTCGTGGCGCTCATTGCACATGTTTGCATTCCTGTCGTCCAGAGTTTTGGTTGCCAGCTCTCCTCCAGAGAGCACCAAGAGCTCTTTTGTCTCAATCTTGCTCTCATGCAGTGCTGAATGTATTGCTTTTTGCAGCATGTTGCTTCCGCATCCCGGACACCATGCCACATCGGTGATGTGGGGCATCCTGAACTCTGTGGGTGTATCATTCATGATCGGAATCCTTTAACGCATGGTTGATGCTTTTTCAATGATGGACACTACTGATCGTTCAGGAGGTAAAACATTCTTTTTTCTGGTGAGAGAAGAGCGTTTTAGACTTAAAGATTTCGTTGTAACCATCAATTTACCTAAAAGGTTCTGACGAAAAAACGGTGAAAACCACTTTTATTAAGGCTTGTCCTATTTTTTTGAATTAAGCGATTTTATTTTGATTCACCAAAAATCGTCGGAAGCCACGCAACAGACCGATGCGATGTTTACGCATTTTCCGCATGTTCGTTTCAGTAAAGATGAGCGTTTGTTCGTTACCGGCACTCACTCCTTTTTCGGAAGATATTTTTTTACAGCAGCAATGAGTGCTTCAAGGTCGGCCAGAGCATCGATATCCTCTTTGGGAAGAAGCACTTCAATTGTTGTGCCCTTTTTCAGGATAACAGGGTAGTTGAGGTGCTGGTTATATTTTTTCTCGAATTCATCCCGGTGCAGGAACTCAACGGGAACGCCGATGGAGATGCGGAATGCTTTCCAGGCCTCCATTTCAGTGAATGGTCCATGGGTCAGTTTGCAGAGACTGCAACTGTAGGTTTCGGGGCTGAGAATTTTGTGCCCCAGGTCGATGAGACTGCTGATGGGGTTGCTGTCGGTGTTGTAGACAAAAATGAGTGTCATTATTTTTGGTTGTATGGTTGTCGATCGTCGCAGAACCGTTCTGGAATAATACCCTTTAAATTTTGCCCCCGTCAGGATATTGTATAAAAAACCTTTTCTGCGAGTAGAAAAACGAATTGGCTACCTTTTTCGGAGTGCAAGAGCTGTCCAGATTGCACCGAGGAGATCGACTACCCCAAAGAGGATGAGCATGGGATTAACGAGGCCCGACAAGACAAATGCCGTAAAAAAAAGAATGACGGATGAGCGGGCGTAGACGGTCCAACGAAAGAAGTCGATCAGTTCATGGCGAGCTGCCTGGAAGTCATAGAAGGCGAAGACGCAAACAAGTAACCCTGTGACTCGAATCCAGACATCATTGGTATAGGGAAAACCAAATGCAGCAAGAATGGGGTTGGGTATGATCATGAGAGTGATTCCCAAAACAAGCTCATAGATTCCGAATATGAAAACGCTTTTGGCTGCATTGCTCATCTTTTCCTCCTTTTGGTATTTTGTTCGGGGTTTGAAGCATATCTTTGCCGACGGTTAATGTTATAAACGGAAGCAATGATTATCTCCCAACGGTATACACTTCCATAATATACTTTTTGCTGTAAATTTATCCTGTGTTCGCCTTTCATGCGGGGGGAGAGGGGTAAAAAACATATTATTTCGTTATGAGAGCAAATGTTCGATAAGGTGGCTTGTTTGTAAAAAAATGGCAACATCGCTCTCCCGGGTTGAAAAAAGAATGTTTCATGTGATAACTTGCGTAAAGACAATCTTCCGGAGATGATGTTGCCCTGCAAAAAAGATGCATAGTTCTCCATTCAACAAAAGAACACGTTATGACATTGTTACTCGGTAGGGTTGACCTCCTTTTTGATGCGTTGGAGCATTTTTGGGAGCATAAGCGTACGAAGCGAACGGCTGCAAACGTTTTGATCATTATTTTCCTTGTAGCTCTTTCCCTGATCGAGCTTTGTCGTCAGGGATGGCTGCCTGCAGAACTTGCGGCAATAGTGCCATCAAGCCACTATTATGCTATCAATATTGCGTTTTCCATGTTGCTTGGCCTTGAAGTTATCGGGCTGGTTTTCAGTCTTGCAAACTCGGTTTCAGATTCGGTTGGCAAGCAGTTCGAAATTCTCTCGCTCATTCTGCTTCGGCAATCTTTTGAGGAGTTTATATACTTTAACGAGCCTCTGGTGTGGGTGGAGACTTCAAAGCCTGTACTACACATCCTTTCCAATGCTGGCGGCGGTCTCCTGATTTTTCTTCTGCTTGGCTTTTATTACAAACTTCAGCAACATCGCGTCATCACACAAAGCTCGGTTACAACCGCTGACTTTATTGCATCAAAAAAGCTGGTATCGTTGTTGCTGCTGCTCAGTTTTATTGGAATCGGCATTACCGATGTCTCGTTTTACCTCTCAGGCAAGCCGATATATGATTTCTTTGCCATATTCTACACGGTTCTTGTCTTCAGTGATGTGCTGCTGGTGCTGGTTTCTCTTCGTTACAGTTCAAGTTATGAAATTCTTTTTCGCAATTCCGGTTTTGCTGTTGCCACCGTGGTCGTGCGGCTTGCACTGACGGCACCGCCCTTTTTTAATGTCCTTCTTGGTGTCGGGGCAATGGTTTTTGCGATTGGTATTACCTTTGCCTACAACGGGTTCAAAAAAACAGAGTCCGTTACATCGTCATCAGCCGCAGTGACCAAAGGGAGAGCATGAGCGGCATGATTATCGCTTTTCAGCAGACCACAATCGGCAGGGTTGCCGTGGTGCAGTGCGGTGACGCTATAAGCAACCTTTGTTTTGCAACAGAGAGGGTGCCGCAACAAGCCGAAATCGGTGAAACGGAGCTGATAAGGGAGGCTTTCCGCCAGATTGATGCTTATCTTGCCGGTGAGCTGCGGCTCTTTTCGGTGCGGCTTGCTCCTTCGGGGACGCCCTTCATGCAGCGTGTCTGGAACGTGCTCAGCAGCATTCCGTACGGAACGACTGCTACGTATGGCGATATTGCTGTCGCAGCGGGAAATCCTCTGGCTGTGAGGGCTGTGGGCATGGCGAACAGCAGGAATCCGGTTCCGATTTTTATTCCCTGCCACCGGGTTATCGCCAGTAATGGTGCCCTTGCTGGCTATCGCGGTGGGCTGGGGTTGAAAAAAAGGTTGCTGGAGCTTGAACGCGGAGCATTAGGTTATGACATTTAAAATGGCATATTTTAGCACGTTTTTCAAGGTACAGACCGCTATGATGGCAGCAGATTTCAGGAGTCGTACGTTGCGGTTGCCAAAGAGAAGTGGGGTGGCTACGGTTTCGGTTGGTTCCGCAGATAATTAAAATGAGATGATGAATAAACAGTCGATAAAGAGTTTTTTCAGAATACCGGTAGTTATCGGCATCTGCATACCGCTCCTGTTTTCCGGATGTGGAGCAGGAAATGGAGGCAAAGATGGTGATAAGAAGGGAATGCCGGCTTTGCCGGTGATGACGGTTACTGCGGGAGATGCAACAGTGAGCACAGAGTACTCCTCACTGCTCGAAGGAAAAGTCAACGTTGAAATCCGTCCGCAGGTTGACGGGACGCTTCAAAAAATTTATGTCGATGAAGGAGCTTTTGTTAAAGCGGGCCAACCGCTCTTTAAAATCGATGATCGGGTATACCGTGAGCAGTACAACAGTGCACTCGCATCTCAACATGCTGCTGAAGCTTCGCTTGCTGTTGCACAGCTTAACGAGGAAAAGCTTGTTCCACTGGTAAAGAATAACGTTATCTCTGATATTCAGCTTTCAACCGCCAGGGCGAATCGTCAGGCGGCCAAAGCGGCGGTGGAGCAGTCGAGAGCTGCTGCTCGCTTTGCCTTTGTCAATCTTGATTATTCTGCCATCAAGGCACCGGTTAGCGGATACATAGGAAAAATTCCCTTGCGGCTCGGGAGTCTGGTCAGCAAAAACCAGAGTAACTGGCTCACTCTTTTGAGCGATGTCAGCGAAATTTATGCCTATTTCAGCATGAGTGAAAGAGATTTTATGCGGTTCCGCAATCAGTATGATGGAGCAACCTTGCAGGACAAGGTGAAGCGTGTTGCCCCGGTTTCATTGATCATGGCAGACGGGAACCTCTTTGCAAAAAAGGGTACGATCGGCACCATAAGCGGGCAGTTTGACCCGTCAACCGGTTCGGTCAGGATAAGGGCTGTTTTCCCCAATCCGGGTGGATTGCTGCGTTCCGGCAATACCGGAAAGGTTGTTATTGAGTCACTCTACCATAATGTTCTGTTGGTGCCGCAGGCAGCAACGGTTGAGTTGCAAGACAAGGTCTTTGTTTTCCTTCTTGGTAAAGGCAATAAGGTTAACAAGCAGGTGATTACGGTTTCAGGCAAGAGCGGTAACAACTATATCGTGAGCTCCGGTCTGAAACCGGGTGATTGTATTGTGAGTGCCGGTACCGAAAAACTGCCGGATGGCTCGGTTATCAAGCCAGTCAAAAGTGCTCCGACGGCCACGGAGGGCAAGAGGTGAGAGAGAGCAGAGGAGTTTTTCGTAACGGGCTGAAGGCGCTAATCCTGACTATTTATGTTTGAACGTTTCATATCAAGGCCTGTTCTTGCTACTGTCATATCGATCATTCTGGTTATTCTCGGTGTTGTCGGCATCAACCAGCTTTCGATTACTCGCTTCCCCGATATTGCGCCTCCCAGCGTGTCGGTGTCGGCAAGTTATCCCGGTGCCAGTGCCGAGACGGTTGGTCGTTCTGTTGCACCTCCGCTTGAGGAGGCGATCAACGGGGTTGAAAATATGACGTACATGACCTCGACCTCGGCCAATGACGGGTCGCTCTCCATTGCGGTTTTTTTCAAGCAGGGTACCAATCCCGACCAGGCGGCTGTCAACGTGCAGAACCGGGTTGCACAGGCGGCAAGCAGGCTCCCCCAGGAGGTTAACCAGATCGGTGTTTCGACCGTCAAGCGTCAGAATAGCCAGATCATGCTGATTAATCTGTCGAGCAGTTCCAGGGCTTATGACCAGGTCTTTTTACAGAACTATGCCAAGATCAATATTGTCGATGATCTGGCAAGGGTTCCCGGTGTCGGGCAGGTCTCGGTCTATGGCAACATGGATTATGCCATGCGTATCTGGCTTCGACCACAGCAGATGGCTGCCTACAGGGTGACGCCGCAGGAGGTGTCAGCCGCCATTCAGAGCCAGAACCTTGAGGCGGCTCCGGGCTCGTTTGGCGAGAACAGCAGCGAGGCAATGCAGTATGTCATGAAGTACAAGGGGAAGAATGCTTTTCCAGGCGACTATGAAGATATGGTCATCCGTGCCAATCCGGATGGTTCACTGCTCAAACTTGGTGATATTGCCCGTGTTGAGTTCGGTTCCTATCGTTATACGGTTGACACCAAGGCAAACGGCGAACCGGGTGTGGTGCTTGCGGTCTATCAGGCACCGGGGTCAAACGCCAACAAGGTTGAAACGGGCTTGCGCAAGGTGCTCGATAAGGCTTCAGGTTCCTTTCCGTCAGGTATCAGCTATTCGATTCCCTTCAGCTCCAAAAAGGTTGTTGATGAGTCGATTGTTCAGGTTGAGCATACGCTGATCGAGGCCTTTCTTTTGGTCTTCCTTGTGGTTTTTCTTTTTCTGCAGGATCTTCGTTCTACCATCATTCCTGCCATAGCTGTACCGGTTGCCATTATCGGTACCTTTTTCTTTATGAACCTGTTTGGTTTTTCCATCAATGTGCTGACGTTGTTCGGTCTGGTGCTGGCCATCGGTATTGTTGTTGATGATGCCATTGTGGTGGTCGAGGCGGTTCATGCCAAAATGGAGCAGAAAAACTATCCGGCCAAGGTAGCCACTGTTTCAGCCATGCGGGAGATTACCACTGCTATTGTCACCATTACTCTCGTGATGGCCTCGGTCTTTCTGCCAGTCGGCTTTCTTGAGGGCTCAACCGGGGTGTTTTACCGGCAGTTCGCCTTTACCCTTGCCATAGCCATTCTGATTTCAGCGGTCAACGCCCTTACCTTGAGCCCTGCGCTTTGCGCTCTTTTTCTTACCAATCTCCATGATGCAGACGGTGCAGGAAAAGAGGGAAAACTGAAGAAATTCGGCGGGTTCGGTCACCGTTTTTTTACCGCATTCAACACCGGTTTCGAGTTTCTGAAACGGAAGTATCTCGGCTCTCTTGTCTATCTGATTCGTAACAAACGGATCACCTTTACGTTTCTGGGGCTTATCGTTGCACTCTCATTCTGGATGTTCAAGGTAACGCCGACCGGATTCATTCCTGACGAGGATAACGGATTTGTCATTGTCTCGGTCTCTCTGCCGCCGGGAGCCTCTTTTGCCCGCACCCAGGCTGTCATGGACAAGGCTGCCGTAACCCTGCGTACCCTGCCGGCAGTGCAGAAAGTGCTCTCTATTTCGGGTATCAATGTGCTTTCAAGAAGTTCTTCGCCTTCATCCGGACTTCTTTTCCTTCAGCTTAAAGATACCAGAGAGCGCGGGCCTGAGGGCAATATCAAGAAGGTTCTTGCAACCATCACCCGAAAGCTTTCCGGCAGGGAGGGATCGTTTTTTGCGCTTGCACAGCCTACGGTACCTGGTTTCAGTACTGTCAGCGGCCTCGAATTTGTTGTACAGGATCGAAGCGGAGGGCCGCTTGATAAACTGGGCAATGTGGCGCAGGGATTTATCGGCGAATTGATGAAACGCCCGGAAATCGGGTTTGCTTTTACCACGTTCAAGGCTACCAATCCGCAGTATGAACTGGTTGTGGACAATATCAAGGCAGGTCAGCTCGGAGTCAATGTCAAGGAACTCTTGACCGTATTGCAAGTGTATTATGGCAGCATGCAGGCTTCGGATTTTAACCGTTTCGGCAAGTACTACAGGGTGGTGATGCAAGCTGAGCCGGGGGAACGCTCCGAACCGGCCTCACTGAATGGTATCTTTGTCAAAAACTCTGGTGGCAGCATGGTGCCGGTCTCTTCACTCATAACACTGAAACGGGTTTATGGAACCGAATCGGTCGACCATTTCAACCTTTTCAATTCCGTTTCCGTCAATGCGACGGTTAAACCGGGCTTCAGTACCGGTCAGGCTATCAAGGCTGTTGAAGCGGTTTCCAAAACCCATCTTCCCCTGGGCTATACGTACGACTGGAAAGGGCAGAGCCGGGAGGAACTTGAATCCACCGGCGGGCTGCTCTTTATCTTTTTGCTCTCTGTTGTTTTTGTCTACTTTCTGCTTGCCGCACTCTATGAGAGCTATTTGCTTCCCCTTGCGGTGATGTTTTCCATCCCGACAGGATTGCTTGGAGTGTTTCTGGGCATCAAGCTGGCCGGGGTCGAGAACAATATCTATGTCCAGGTTGCTGTTATCATGCTGATCGGGCTTTTGGCAAAGAATGCCATTCTGATTGTTGAGTTTGCCCTCCAGCGCAGGGTTGCTGGTAGTTCGCTTTCAGCCGCAGCCATTGAGGGTGCAAAGGCGAGGCTTCGGCCGATTCTTATGACCTCACTTGCCTTTGTTGCAGGGTTACTTCCGCTTTTGTTTGTGACGGGGCCAGCAGCTCTTGGCAACCACTCCATCGGCGCGGCCGCTATCGGAGGCATGTTTATCGGCATGGTGCTCGGTATTTTTGTGGTTCCGGTTCTTTTTGTGACCTTCCAGCACCTTCAGGAGCGCATTACAGGCCCTGCTGCTGCTATAGTCGAGGCCGGGACTCTTCTCGAAGAGGTTGTCGGCAAGACTAAAGAGAGTGTTGTGCGGCCATCATGATGAGTAACGCTGAATTAATGATTTACCCATGAAAATATCGTTGAAAGATTTATTAAAAGGTACGTTACAGTTTCTTCTATTTATCAGCCTCTCGGCATGTGGTGTTACCCGTGAGTACAAAAAGGTGGATGTGGCTTTTCCTGAGGGCTACCGCAGGGGGGTGACCCCGGTAAAAGGCACTCCGTCGGACTCTTCCATTGCCTTGCTTCCCTGCAGCAGTTTTTTTGCCGATAAAACGCTGTGCGCCTTGATTGATAGTGCGGTGATCAATAATGTTGATTTGCAGGTGGCACTTAAAAATATTGACTATGCCAGGCAAACCCTTAATTCATCAAGGCTTGGTTTTCTGCCAACCCTTAATGCCGGCGTCCAGAATACTCGAACCCATCCTTCGGATAATGGTGCCAAAACAAACGTTGACGACTACTCTGCTTCAGCAACATCATCCTGGGAAGCGGATATATGGGGAAAAATCCGCAGCAGGAATCATGCAGCTTTGGCCTCTTACCTGAAGACGCAGGAGGCCGCAAAAGCGGTACGTACCCGACTGGTGGCAGACATTGCCTCAGGCTATTACACGCTTCTCATGCTCGATGTCCAGCTTGAAAGCTCAAAAACAAATCTTGCCTTGGCCGACACGACGGTCAAGATGATTGGGCTTCAGTACGCTGCCGGGCAGGTTACCTCTCTTGCCGTTCAACAGCAGGAGGCATTAAGGCAGTCGATAGCGGGATCACTTCCTGCGATTGAACAGAAAATAGCGGTGCAGGAAAATGCGCTTAGCATCCTTTGCGGCAGAATGCCGGGAGCCATTGGGCGAGACCGTGCCCTGTTCACCACAAAAGTGGTCGATGAGCTTCCCGCCGGTATTCCTGCGGCACTGCTTCAGAACCGCCCGGATGTGCGTGCTGCGGAACTGGCTGTCAGGGGAGCCCATGCTGATATGGGCGAAGCCAGGGCAGCATTCTATCCATCACTGACGATTACCTCATCAGGCGGTGTTGAGGCGTTCAAAACAAGCCATTGGTTTATGCTTCCCGGCTCCATTTTCGGTATGGTGCAGGGTGCTTTGGTACAGCCGCTTTTTCAGCGTGGTCTGTTGAGTGCAAAGTACGAACAGTCTAAAATAAAAAGGGATCAGGCGGAACTGGAATTCAAGCTCTCTTTGCTCAAAGCTGTCGGGGAGGTTTCTGATGCGCTGGTACAGCTCGAAAAGGTGAAGTTGCAGGAAACTATTGCTGAACAAAGGGTTGCAACACTTCATAAAGCCGTGTCAGATTCTGGAATGCTTTTTCGGAGTGGCATGGCTACCTATCTTGAAGTCATGATTGCCCAGACCAATGCCCTGCAGTCGGAGCTTGATCTTGCCAATCTCCGGCGTCAGCATCTCACAGCAATGGCTGAACTCTATCGTTCACTCGGCGGTGGATGGCGGTAGAGTTGTTTGTTGGCAAGGAATTGTTTCCGGGAGTTGGATGTTTATTAGAGTATCAAGTATGTGTGTGGAAAGGTGGCAAAAAAACAAGGAAGTTCTGGAAAGTATGGCTACAAAATTATACAATGCAACGGTTGTCGGTAAAATCACCATCACTCCCGATTTGATGATTTTTCGGGTAGATACCGATGAAGCAAGAGAAGAGTTTGAAGCGGGTCAGAATTTGTTGATTGGGCTTTACGGGTTCGAGAAGCGCTCTTCCAATTCGGAACCGGAGTTGGTGCCCGCCGAAGGTGATAAGCTTATTCAGCGTCCCTATTCAATCGCCTCGGCGAAGACCGAGACTCGGCAGCTTGAGTTTTACATTTCACAAGTCAAATCAGGTCAGCTCTCTTCAAGACTTTTCAACCTTGATATTGGCGATCGGGTTTATGTCGGTACAAAGATCAGCGGCATCTTCCGTCTTGATGAAACACCTGACGGTAGTGATATTGTCATGGTTGCCACAGGAACCGGGATTGCACCCTATATCAGTTTTTTGCGTTCACATATTGTAGAACGGCCGGAAAGCAAAATGGTGGTGATACAGGGTGCTGCCCATCGCTGGGATCTTGGTTATTCCAGTGAATTGACCTTTCTGGAAAAGAGCTTTCCCAACTTTTTTTACTTGCCGACGCTTACTGATGCTGATGATCGCTGGGATGGGTATCGATTGTGTATTGAAGATCTGTTAAGAAAGGATATTTTGCAGAATGAGTTCAACATCACACCTGATCCTGAACGGACTCACTTTTTTGTCAGTGGACAGCCGGAGATGGTCGGTCGTGTTTCGGAGTGGTTGCATGATTTCGGTTACACACGGCATCATCCGGACGAGCCGGGAGAGTTGTATATCGAGGAGTTCTGAGGTGATGGTGCGGCGCTTTTTTGCCGGAAAAAGGCCGAAAGCTGCACATAAAGGCAAGACAAGAGGGTGGACAATAAAGGACTCGAACCTTTGACCTCTCGCGTGTGAGGCGAACGCTCTAACCAACTGAGCTAATTGTCCATGAACAAATAAGGCTCAGTATAGGAGTTACGAGGCAGTTTTGCAACGTCAGTCCTTGTTTTTTTTCAGGAGAGGGGAAAAAGGCACATGCTGTTTCAGTAATCGGTCCGTTTTTTTTCTGAAAGAGGCGATTTGCCCAATTTGCATAGTGACAAATACAGGTTCAAAATAATTAAAGAAAGATGATTAAAGAAGTTATTGGCGTATCCGCCCCCGCAGTTCTTCTGGCACCGGTTGCGGTGCCCATTCTTCACGGTCTCAGTGGCCTTGCCGTTGTCGGACTTGGTCTTTTTGCCGCGGGCAAGGTTGTTACCAAAACAGTGAGAGTTCTGAACGCGCCTCCGAAACGCCGTATTCCTGTCGATCGACCGCCGATCGACTGAACCTTCAAGGCTCAACCGTTGCCTGTCATGATAATGAAAAGCACTTTTTTGAGCACGAATGGAGGGATTGCGGCTTTTCTCTTCGTGCTGCTCCTGTTTTTATGCGGATGTGCGGGCAATGGTCTGTCGCCCGCGACGGGGGATTCTCATTCAACTCTTCAACAAAAGGATAGTATGCACGCTGTCACGCAAAAGGCGATCTTTGCCGGAGGTTGTTTCTGGGGTGTCGAGTACCATTTCAATAAACTGAAAGGGGTGTTTTCCGCAAAATCGGGGTACACGGGTGGCATGACCCAACACCCAACCTACAAAGAGGTCTGTACCGGAAAAACGGGACATGCTGAAGCTGTAGAGGTTGAGTTCGATCCTGCACTGGTCAGTTACGAGACGCTCGCAAAACTCTTTTTCGAAATTCATGATCCGACAGAGTTCAACCGTCAGGGACCTGACATTGGTACGCAGTATCGTTCAGCGATCTTTTATACTGATGATGATCAGAAACAGGTGGCAGAAAAGCTTATTGGTGAGCTGAAAGCCAAAGGATACAAGGTTGTGACCACTCTTGAACAAGCCGGGCCCTTCTGGGTCGCAGAGGAGTATCATCAGGACTATTATGAAAGGAATGGTCACCAGCCTTACTGCCACATCTATCAGAAGCGGTTTTAGCCGGAAGTCAGAGTGGTCACCTGTTTCGATACGGCCGTTTTTGGAGAGTGTCTGTTTTGCTGAGGCAATTATCCCTGCAAAATCTCAAACACTTCCGCAATGGTGTCGCAGACCGAGTAGTAGTTACCGTGTTCTTCGCTCACCATCTGCTCGGAGGCAATACGGTCGAAAAAAAGGAGCAGCGGGCTCCAGAAGCCGTTCAGGTTGAGCAGGATGATCGGCTTGTGATGATGGTCGAGATGTTTCCAGGTGATTACTTCAATCAGTTCGTCGAGTGTGCCGAAGCCTCCGGGCAGAACAAGATAGGCATCACCCCATTCGGCCAGCTTCATTTTTCGTTCGTGCATGGTTTCGACCACATGCAGTTCGCTCAGGCCGTAATGGGCAACCTCCCGCTCTTCAAGAAAGCGCGGGATGACTCCTTTGACTGTTCCTCCGTTCTCCATCACAGCATCGGCAATACAGCCCATCAGCCCGACCCGTCCCCCGCCAAAGACCAGGTCGATTCCCCGTTTTGCCAATTCACGGCCAAGGTCGGCGGCGGCAGTGAAATAGTCGCGGGGGGCGAGGTTGCTTGAACTGCAGTAGACGGTTACGGATGAGATCATGGTGGATTTTAATAGTTGAGCGTGATGCTGTTGACGGCACGGTGGTAGACATAGGTTTTCGGATCCTCTATCTTTTGCACCGCAAAGCTTTCTGATGCTCTCTCCCAGAGGTCGGTATCTTCGGCATAGGCAAGATCACGGAACCCTTCGAGAGCAATAAAGAGCTCTCTTTTTCCGAAAAGGGTTCCGCAAAGGATGCACTCCCTGATACTGATGAGTTGGTCAAGATGATAGCAGTCTTTGACCATTATGGTTTCATCGCAGAGAAATCCTCCGGAGAGCATTGAAACATCCGGCATGTTCTCGATGAGGCTGATTCTTGTTTCGAGATGCTGCTCCAGGTAATGGTCGTCACTGTCAAGAAAGGTGATATAGCGTCCGAACGAAGCCTGCATGCCAGCGTTGCGTGCAAGTGCGGCGTTTCGGTTACTCTGTTTCATGTACCGGATAGCGGGAAAGTGGAGGACGAAGTGGTCAATGGTGTTGAAGGTGTCGTCGTTGCTGCCGTCATCGACAATGATGAGTTCCCAGTTTTGGTATGACTGTGCAAGAACGCTTTGGATGGCATGTTCAAGGTGACTGGCCCGGTTAAAGGTGGGCATGATAATCGAAATATCGGGTTTGCAACGGAATCTCATGGTCTTGCGGCTCTTATGGCAAAAGCGCAAAAAAGCATACCGGCAACCAGAAAGTTCTGTGCGATGGCGTTATAGCGAACATCCATCGTTGCCGGTGATTTTACAAGAGCAAATTGCAGGAAAAATTGCGGAATGACGAGGGCGGCAACAATGATTCCAAAACTGTTCTGGCCGATGATGAAGAGGTAGAGAGAGGCAAGGAGCTGTCCGGCATTGATGAGCGCAGCGGCAAGGAGCGCAGCATTGGTTTCTCCGAAGACAACGGGAAGCGTCCTGATGCCTGCCATCCGGTCACCCTCCATTGATTTGAAGTCGTTGATGGTCATGGTACCGGTGCTCGACAGGGTGAAAAGCGCGGCGACAATCAGTGATGGCTGCAGTGATGAGAGGGTAAAGGAGGGGTTATAGGCGATCTCTCCGGCTATCCAGGGTATGATGAGGTAGGAGAGGGCAACAATAATATTGCCCGCCCAAAGACGTTTTTTAAGCTTGATGGGGTTTGCGCTGTAGAGGTGCGCATTGACAATGCCGATGATAACGTAAAAGCCGATCAGCGGATGAATCAGATAGCCAGTGATAACGGAAAGAACCGACCAGAGAGCAATCAGGATGGTGGCGTTTTTGAGCGAGATGGCACCGCCGGGTATGGGACGGTTCGGTTCGTTGATTTCATCAAGATCACGGTCAAAATAGTCGTTGAGCATCTGGCAGGTTCCGCTGGCAAGTGGACCGGTCAGCAGCATGGCGAGGAGAAACTTCATACCCGCAACATCCTTCCATCCAAAAGCGCCGCTTGCCACCGCTCCGCACAGAAAGCTCCACATCACCGGAATCCAGGTGACCGGTTTGAGAAAGCGGATGATCAACGCCAGCTTTGAGATGTTCTCAACGGGCATTGGCCGGGCATGAACCAGTTTGCGGACACTCAAGGGCGTTGTGAACTCGCCCTGCTCCAGTTTCTGAGGCTCTGAATTTTTAAGGGGAGGAAAATCACTCACACGTACAGACTTTGGTTTGAGAAATGCCGAGAGCTTGTAAAATAACAGGTAAAACGGAAGAAAGGAACCATCTGCTGCAAAACGGTACGGTTATATGAATAATAACCTGAAATATCCTTGAGAATTTATGTAAACTTCAGAAACGTCGCGCATCTTACGTAACTTGTACTGTTTTTAATCCGTTCCGGTTCGTTCAATCATGATGTCGAAGGAGGTCTGCCCTATGGATGGTCGTCGTTTGCTGAAGGAGATGAAAAAAACGTTTCTTTTTCATGCTATTGCAGCTCATTTCAGCAATGGGCTTATTCCCGTTGCCGTGCTCTATTTGCTCTTGACTCTTTCAACCGGAAACGTCTATTTTGAACACACGGTCGAACACCTGATTGTCATCGTCCTGATGGCTGTTCCGGTCTCGTTTTTTTCAGGTATCCGCGATTGGAAAAAGAAATATCGTGCAGCCAAAGCGCCCATCTTTATCAAGAAAATAAGGCTTTCATGTCTGCTTTTTCTTTTTTGTGCATCTGCAGTTGGTATCAGGCTCGCCACTCCTGATGTGGTGAACCGCCAAGGCATTGAACACTGGCTTTATCTTGCTCTCCTTTTTTCAATGTTGGTTGTGGTGACGCTGCTTGGTCATTATGGTGGCAAACTTTCGGCACAGTCAGGACAGATCGCCAAAAAAGCTTGAGGGAGCAGGAGTTACGATAACAATAACACAAGATATTCATGATCGACCAAAACCTTCTGCCAGCTTTTTTTGTGACTTCAGTTATACTTGCACTTTCTCCCGGTCCTGACAACCTTTTTGTTTTGGCTCAATCGGCCCAGAATGGCCGGACGGCGGGTCTTCTGGTAACACTCGGTCTTGCTACAGGGTTGATTGGCCATACCGTTGCCGTTGCCTTTGGTCTTGCCGCAATCGTGCACTCTTCGGCGCTTGCCTTCGCTATCCTGAAGTTTTTTGGTGCGGCATACCTCCTTTATCTTGCCTGGCAAGCGCTCAGGGCAGGTACTTCAATTGGTGAACAGGAGCGGTTACCCTCTCTCTCCAGGGGGAGTCTCTACCGGAGGGGAATTGTCATGAACTTGACGAATCCCAAGGTATCCTTCTTTTTTATGGCTTTTCTGCCTCAGTTTGCCGATCCGCATCATGGTTCGATGATGGTACAGTTCTTTATGCTCGGGGCTTTATTCATTATGGCCACTCTCCTGGTTTTCAGCGCTATCAGTTTTCTTGCTGGCGGACTTGGCGACAAGTTTCGGAACTCCCTGTTTGCACAGAAAGTAGTCAACAAAATAGCCGCGGTAATTTTTATTGGCCTTGCCCTTAAATTGGCAATTTCGGAACGCTGAACGACTTTTGCCGGTTGTCCGTATAAGATTCGGGGCTATTTGATGATTGTTGATGATGTCTTCAGTGATGAGTTAAAAAGAGAGAGTATGTCATACATTCCGCTTGTTCCTTTATCGGAACTGCCCGAAAACAGTCACCACTCAGTTTTGCTTGGCGGAAAGAGCATTGTTTTGTTTCATTACAGAGGGGTGATCACCGCCCTTGGGAACACCTGTATCCACAGGGGAGGGGATCTCGGTCAGGGATCTATCCAGACGCTTGACGACGGAGAGCTTTACGTGGTTTGTCCCTGGCATGGGTGGCAGTACAACCTGAAAAGCGGCCAGGCACCTGATGGTTACAAGGATCGACAGGCGCTCTATGAGGTCATTATCGAGAACGGTATGATTCTTGTATCGGAAGAGCCGGTCAGAGAGGCTTTCAAGGCATCCCACGATCTGGATCCTGTTGCCGATCTCAGAAAACTCGATTATCAGACGACAGACAAGAGTCTGCATGTGCTCGGGATTTCCACGACCAATATGAATCGTGATCTGCCCCGCCCATCCACTTCTGAAACGGCATTGCAGCAGGCTCTCGATTTTGCTGCCTCCGGGTTTGGGGCCTCAACGAAAATGATCAGGATAAGAGATTTGAATTTCAGACATTGCGAAGGGTACTACAGCCGTCATGAGAGAGCTTGTACCTGGCCCTGTTCCATATCGGAAATGGACGGAGAGGATGGCATGAATGAGGTGTATCGCGCGATGGTGCTGTGGGCCGATGCCGTCATACTCGCTACGCCAATCAGATGGGGTAATGCGTCATCGCTTTATTATAAAATGGCTGAACGCCTTAACGCGGTACAGAATCAGATCACGGTTTATGACAGGGTGTTGATCAAAAATAAGGTGGCTTCGTTCATTATTACCGGAGGACAGGATAATGTTCAGGGGGTAGCCGGAAATCTCGGTTCGTTTTTCACTGACCTTGGCTTTACGTTGCCGCCATTTAATTTTCTTGGATGGAGCAGAGGCTGGATTGCCGAGGATATGGAAAACAATTATAACTCGTTTTTCAAAAGCCGCTATGTGAAACGTTCGGTCAGGGAATTGGTTACCAATACGGTGCAACTGGTTATGCAGATCAAGCAGATGGATGCATCACATCTTCAGACTCCGAAACCGAAAATTTCCGAATCAGGTGGCCTTGCAGGAACAATAATCAGCAAATGATTTCAGGAAAAATAGTTATGGATTTTTTTGCTTTTTGTGGTTCAAATATGTACAATAAGATGTAGAAAAATTACTTTTTATTACGGTAATTTGCGGAAAGAATCAATAGCGGCAATAACGTTTTTTACGCTTTATTTTTTTTGATAGCATTGACGGTGCTTTGAGCTTTGGTTGGTCGTCCAGGAGTGTGCATCAAGTTTCGTAAAAACAGGTTTTATCAAGTTCAGAAACAGAAAAAAGCAGATCATCGCTCATGAAAGACAAGCTCCTGATATTCGGGATGCCCCTTCAAGGGAAGCAGACCATCAATACTCGCCCTTACCCTTTTTCCGGCGGGTTGTTTCCTGTCGGCGTGTTCGTGATCCTTATGTTTGTGGCTGCCATGCTCTTTCCCTCCACTCTTTCTGCGCAGACAAGAGATGACGAGCCGCAGTTCAAGGTTCCCATAAGCTCGTACATTGTCAAAGAGAGAGGTCGCTCAGCACTTTTGATGGCCAAGGATATCGAGAGGGTGGTCTCTCCGGCAAGTCTGACAAAGATACTTACCTGTATCATGGCAATTGAAAGCGGCAGGCTGGAAGAGAATGTTGTGATTACAAATGAGGCGACAATGGTTGAGCCGTCAAAGGCCGGGTTTCACCAGGGGGATAAAATCCGGCTGATTGATCTGGTCAAGGCAGCTTTGGTCAACTCAAGCAACGATGCCGCATTTGCAATAGCAATACATCTTTACGGTACGGTTGATTCGTTTGTGGCAGCCATGAACGACAGGGCTCAGCGAATCGGTATGAGAAATTCAAGATTTACCAATCCGGCTGGTTTTGACAACGGCATCTATGCCGGCAACACCTCCACAGCCGAGGATCTGTTGCGCCTTACGGAATATGCTGTTAAAAATCCTGTTTTCAATCAGGTCGCCAGACTCGAGGAGGCTGTTTTTTCGGAGCAGACGACCGGCAAGCTCTATTGCCTGAAAACCCACAACAAGCTTCTCGATAAATATCCCTACGCTGTCGGCATTAAAACCGGTTATACCACCAGGGCCGGGAAGTGTCTGATTGCGAGGGCGATCAAGGATAACCGCGATATTCTCCTTGTGATGCTGAATGCAAAAACAGACCGATGGAATGTTGCTGCCGATATTTTTGATACGGCATTTTCATCCAGCCAGCCCGGTTCGGAGTTGTTTGGACGGATATTTCGGAGTGAATCAGGCTTGGCGAGGGTTCCTGTTACAGCATCCCTCACAAGGTCTGGCACGAGAGTCTACAACAGGTCGATGTCGGGGCATAAATCGACGAAACACTTGATTGCCGGATTACGGAGCAGCAGAAGAGCGAAATATTCTGCCATTGCCGAGTTGAGAGGCATCGGTAAGTCGAAGAGGCATCTGGCTGGACAAAAAAACAACAGGGACGAGAACAGCCATCTGCTTGCGGCGCTGAAACGCGGTCACAAACTGAAAAATCGTGATGTTGTTTTGGCAAAACCAGTCAGGAAAAACAGAAGGAGAGTGGCAATTGCTTGTCCGCAAGTGATTATCAATCAAGGCAACTTGTCGTGATGCAGGTGCCTGGGCAGCAATAATAAAAGTCAAACAAGAGAAGAAAAATGATCAAACATATCGTCATGTGGCGGCTGAAAGAGATGGCTGATGGCAATGACAGGCAAACCAATGCAGCCATTGTCAAGGAGAAACTGACGGCATTGCGGGGGAGGATTGCCGGGATGACTGCTCTTGAGGTCGGTTATGATTTCAGCAGAAATGACAGCTCATGCGATATTGTTTTGTATAGTGAATTTGTCGATCGCAGTGCTCTCGAAGCCTATCAGGCAAATCCGGAACATGAAGCAGTGAAGCCCTTTATCGGCATGGTGACCATTGAACGCAGGATTGCTGATTATGAGGTGTAAGAGTGTAAGAAATATTACAAGATGGAGAAATTACAAGAGGGATTACAAGAGGGAGATTGCAAGGAAAGGACAATAAAAAAGCGGAAGGGCAAAGACCATCCGCTTTTTTATTGTGTTGTGTTTTTTTTACTCAAGCCTGAACGATACACTCTGCCGGGCAGACAGCAGCACAGCCCGGAGCGTCAGAGTATCCTACGCATTCGGTACAGGCATTAGGATCAATCAGATAAACATCATCGCCCGCAGAAATTGCATTAACTGGACATTCTGGTTCGCAGGCTCCGCAGTAAGTGCATTCTTCAGTAATGTAAAGTGCCATAGTGACTTCCTCGCTTAAATGGTTTTATAAAAAAAGGAAAGAACGATTCGGGTGAACTTTTTCCAATATAAGATTTTTTTTAGCTCAAAAAAAAGTCGCACCATGTAGTGCCTGATTTTAACGGCACAAACGGTACAACCCTGGATATCTCCTTGTCAGACCTGGATGATACAGTCGACCGGACAGACCTCAACGCAGGCAGCCTCATTATGCCATCCGATGCAGTCAATACAGACAGATTCTTCAACAACATAGGTATCGTCACCGGCAAAAATAGCATTGACCGGACATTCTGGTTCACATACTCCGCAATAGGTGCAGCTATCAGTGATTCGATGTGCCATTGTTCCTCTCCCGTTTATGTTATGAAAATCATTTCAACTTTTCGATCAAGTACTTTTCAGGAAATCAGGAAAGGCGGGTTTCCTGTAATCGAGATAGGGATTCCCGGAGGAGAGGTAGTGTTGCACATACTCTTTTATGCCCTCTTCGATTGGTGTGAGTGATGCATTGAATCCTGCCTGCCGGAGCTTTGTAATATCAGCACAGGTGTAGTACTGGTACTTGTCCCGCAGGGTTTCCGGCATGGGTATGTAATTGATGACCGCTTGCCGGTTGAGCGCCGAGAAGGTCGCCGCAGCAAGGTCGTTAAAGCTTTTTGGCGTTCCGCAGCCAACATTGAATATTCCCGCTACTGCCGGGTTTTCAATCATCCAGGCCATAATTCTGGTACAGTCCCTGATGTAGACAAAATCCCTCAACTGCTCACCGTCACGGTAGTCGGGTCTGTGCGACTGAAAGAGATTTAACGATCCGTTTTCGCCAATTTGATGGAAGGCCTTGTAGACAACGCTGCTCATATCTCCCTTGTGATACTCGTTCGGGCCGTAGACATTGAAGAATTTAAGGCCGGCAGCATGGTCGAGGAGATGGTGCTTCAGTGCCCAGCAGTCAAAAAGCTGCTTGGAGTATCCGTACATATTCAGGGGACGTAGTGCCGATATGCCTTCAATTGAATCGCTGTAGCCGTTCGACCCGTCACCGTATGTTGCTGCGCTCGAAGCATAGATAAGCCGGACGCCACGCTTCATGCAGAACGATGCAATTTTTTTTGAATAGCCGAAATTGTTGTCGAGCAAGTGGTCGGCGTCGGTTTCTGTTGTTGAACTGTTCGCACCCATGTGGATGATAGCTGAAACCCCTTCAAGTGCGTTCCGATCAAGCAGCTCGGCAAAAAGCTTTATGGAGATAAAATCAGTATAATGGAGCCCGGAAAGGTTTCTCCATTTTTGTGTAGTTGTGGAGCCAAGATCATCGACGACAATGATATCCTCTTCACCATTGCGGTTGAGCTCCCAAAGCATGGCACTGCCGATAAATCCTGCACCGCCGGTGATTATGATCATGGAGAAAAAAGTATAGATTGAAATGGAGGCTCTTCGAATATAAAGGAGGCTGGTATAAAAACAAAGGCAAGTTATCCGTTTGGGGGTTCAATGATCACCTCCCTCTTTCCTGTGGCCTCTGCAAAACCCGGTTTCATTGAGCGATGGATGTGGTGCGCCAGCGCAGCCTCTTTACGTAAACTTTTTTGCATAATTCTTCAGCTTCGTCGATGGTGGCCCGGTAATAACGCTTCTACTGAATGGCTTGCGGCTATTTCGAACAGGCGGAAGCGAAATGCCGAGAGCCTTTCAGGATGCTTCCGCTTATTGTCACGGATAATGCAATATTCTCTGAAGAAAATGGATTTTATTTATGTTATCGTTTCCATCAAAAGCTAACTTGCTTTAAGGTGACCCATTTCGAGGAGGTTTGTTTCCGACAATAATTTTCTTCCCCAGAAAAGCCAAAGTCTGACCGTTTCTACCGGTTTGCCCACAATTTCCGAAATCTGGCGGTGTTTCATGCCCGATATTTCGCTTAAAAGAACAGAGAGTTTGATATCAGCAGCCCACTGCATCATCGAATCGACAAGCTGAAGATTGCTCCTGCAGGGCTTTTCGGCTGAACAGAAATCGGTCTGCTGGCCAAACCTCTTGACATAACACTCCCTGAACGTTCTCAACAACTCACTCTCACCGGTCATGTTATGCGCGGATATGTAGGTTGTGTAGACAAGTTCCTCCGATATATCCTCACTTCCTGTCATCCAGTAGGCAAGAGAATAAAGATCATCAAGAAGATCAAGAGCTGTTTTTTTTATTTTTTTCATCTCTCCTCCCTTATAATTGGATTTTTTTTGTCTTGTTTTAATGTATAAAAAAAATGAGGATTGTGCAGATTTTTTTCATTGAATTGTTTGAAAAAGATGTTTTTTAAGGAAACACCGCGCAGGTAACGTTTTGAGTGCTTTATTGCAACGAATAAAGAGAATCAGTATGAAGAGAGAGAGAGAATACCGTCTTAATCCAGCATTAAAAAATATTGCGGCATACTGTGTCGAGGGGGGACAGGAGGCCGAGATAAAGCTGAATCAGAACGAAAGTCCGTTTGATGTGCCTATGTGGCTCAAGGAGGAGATTATTGAAGAATTTATCAAGGAATCATGGAACCGCTATCCTGATATTCTTCCTTACAGGGGAATGCGCGCCTACGCTGATTTTCTTGGTATTTCGCCCGAATCGGTGATGATGAGCAATGGTTCGAATGAGATGCTCTATACCATATTTCTTGCCTGTCTTGGCCCTGGCAGGAAGGTGCTGATTCCTGACCCCTCGTTTTCGCTATACGAAAAAATAGCTTTGCTCCTGCAGTCACAAATTGTCACTGTCCCTATGCGGGCGGATCTTGATTTTGATATCGAGGCGATTCTTCGTGTTGCCTGTGATGAGGCGGTTGATTTGATTGTTCTTTCGACGCCGAACAATCCTACCGGTAAATCACTTACCTTTGAAGAGGTTCGTCTGATTGCTCGCTCTTCTGATGCCATCGTCCTGGTTGATGAGGCCTACATTGAGTTTTCCCGGCAGCGTTCAGTTCTTGAACTGATCGACGAACTGCCGAATCTTGTTGTGCTTCGAACGATGTCCAAAGCACTTGCCCTGGCAGGAATTCGTATCGGTTTTGCGATTGCAAATCCCTTGCTTATGGCTGAAATTGCAAAGCCAAAAATTCCTTTTGCATCCAGCAGGCTTGCCGAGATAACACTCACAAAAGTGCTGGCAAACTATTCTCTCGTTACCGACGCGGTGTCGTATATCCTTCATGAACGTGAAAAGCTTTATGCAGCACTTCTCCCTCTTGAGGGTATTGAGCCCTTTCTGAGCGACACCAATTTTTTGATTATCAGGGTCAGTGATGCGCGCTCTCTCTTTCAACGACTCCAGAGCCAGGGTATTCTGGTGAGAAATGTTTCAGGTTATCATCTCATGGAGAATTGTTTGAGATTCAATGTGGGCCTCGTTGATGAAAACAAGCGGCTTATTGAAAAACTCAGTACCCATTAGTATGCCGACCTTCAGAAAGCTGCATGGCACAGAGATGAACCGCCTGAGTGCGGAGCACTATTGCCGTTCGGCAAAGCATCCTCTTGTGCTGATGCTTCACAATATTCGCAGTATGTGGAATGTTGGTTCTATGTTTCGCACGGCTGATGCTGCAGGGATTGAAAAAATCATCCTTTCCGGCTATACGGCAACGCCGCCCAGAAAAGAGATTGACAAAACGGCACTGGGTGCCCAAGATACGGTTGCTTGGGAGTATCATGCCGATCCTCTGGAGGTTGTTCAACGCATGAAAAATGATGGTGTGAGAATCTGCGGAGTCGAGATTACGGAGGGGAGTCGCCCCTATACGACCCTTGATCCCTCTGATTTTCCGATCTGCCTTATCGTCGGCAATGAAATTGACGGTCTTGAAGAGGAACTTCTACTGTTGTGTGACGAGGTTCTTGAAATTCCCCAGTACGGGACAAAACATTCACTCAATGTTGCTGTTGCAGCAGGGATTGTTTTGTTTGAGCTGGTGCATGTTTTTCGAAGAAGCAGGTAAGTTTTTGTTTTTTGTATAAGTTTTGTTTAATTGAAGGTTAAATGTTTATAACCGCGTTCTTCGATGCTTCATTACAAGACATACGAGTTGGATAACCTGCAGGCTCCCTGGGTTGTTTTTGTTCACGGGGCTGGTGGAAGTTCTTCAATATGGTTTCTGCAGATAAAAGAGTTTATCCGTCACTTCAATGTCCTGCTCGTTGATCTCAGGGGACATGGTAAGTCGAAAGGCGTTATTGGCCCCAAGGACAAGCATTATTACGATTTTGAGGATGTTACCCGTGATATTCTTGATGTTCTTGACTCCCTGAACATCAAGAAAGCGCACTTTATAGGCATTTCTCTTGGCACGATCATTATCCGTAACCTCAGCGAAATTGCTCCTGAAAGGGTAATCTCCATGATTATGGGAGGTGCCATCATAAGGTTGAACATTCGCGCCAAGGTTCTTGTTGCCGTTGGGAACATGTTCAAGCGGGTTGTCCCCTACATGTGGCTTTACAGCTTTTTTGCCTGGATTATCATGCCCAGCGAGCGACACAAACGCTCAAGGCTGCTCTTTGTCAATGAAGCCAAGAAGGTTGCCCAGAAAGAGTTCATGCGCTGGTACACCCTTACCTATGAGATCACGCCGCTCCTCAAATACTTTGAAGAGAAGGACACGGCCATTCCTACACTCTATCTCATGGGAGAAGAAGACCACATGTTTCTTCCTGCCGTTCGCTACATCATTACCAAACACACCAATTCATGGCTTGAGGTGATCGAGAATTCCGGTCATGTCTGTAATGTTGACCAGCCAAAGGAGTTCAATGCCCGTGCTATCCTCTTTTTGAAGAAAATATCAACAGCCAATGTTGTTGATAAATCGGCCGCCCGGCTTGCAGCCTGTTAAATGACAGGCTTGTTATAGTAGTTCATGGCATGTTCGATGCCGTTGGTTGCGAAATCAAGGGCGGCATCCCGGCACACCGGTAAAATTTTCTCCATCATCGCCCTCTCATTTTCACTGAATTTTCCGAGCACAAACGACGAAAAAGAGCTTAAAGGCTGTTCGTCCACTCTGATCCCTATCCGTAATCGCGCGAACTCTTCGCTTCCGAGCGACTCGATAATATGTTTCAACCCGTTTTGCCCGCCAGCCGATCCTTTTGCCCGAAGTCGTATCGAGCCCAAAGGGAGGTTGAGGTCATCGCACACCACCAAAATATCATCGCGCACGATTTTGTAGAAATTCATTGCAGCAACGACCGCATGACCCGAGAGGTTCATATAGGTCATTGGCTTGATAATGATGATCTGCTCCATGCGGTGGGCGATTTTTGCGGAGAGGAATTTTCCTTTTCCCTTGCCGAATTTTGCGCCAAAAGAGTCTGCCAATTTTTCAGCAGCACAAAAGCCGATGTTGTGTCGTGTGTCGACATACCGGGATTCTGGATTCCCGAGACCCACAATAAGTTTCATGGTACGAAAGGTAAGGCCGGAGGGTAAATCCGGTATTGAAGCAATAGAGTACAAAATTGAGCGTCAGAATATACAGAGAGGAACTGCAAAATCTGTAACAACAGGTCGTTTTGCCTCTTATAACAAGAATAACATAGAGATAAAAGAGTGAGGCTGAGAGGGGAAGTTCCTCAAAAGGCATTGAGATTCAGGAAAAAAAATGCAAATTGTGGAATCCTGTTTCTCTTACAGGCGTCTTCCTTTGTCATGGTTCTCTTTGTAGTATTTTTTTTCATGAGATAAAAAAACAGTAAAAAAAAAGAACAATGAAAAAACCGTTCAACGTAACATGGCCAGCCAGAGCCGTATCGGTTCTGGGAGCCCTCGGACTCTTGCTGCAGGCACCAAATGCCTATGCCAGCGAAGCTGATTTACTCTTGCCGGATTTACATTCACAGTCCTTTCTTGGCGGAATTCCAGGCGACACCCTTTTGATGTGGGGCCTTGTAATTTGCCTTTTCGGGATGATTTTTGGCGCTGTACAGTACATGGGAATCAGGAAACTTCCTGTTCACAGTGCCATGCGCGAGATCAGCGAACTGATCTATGAAACCTGTAAAACATACCTTGTGACGCAGGGTAAATTCATTCTTGTTCTCTGGGTTCTTATCGGTGCCATCATCGTCGCCTACTTCGGTTGGCTCCGCCAGATGGAGACCATTAAAGTTGCTTCCATCCTTCTTGCCAGTCTTATCGGTATTCTTGGAAGCTACATCGTAGCTTGGTTTGGCATGAGGATCAACACCTTTGCCAACTCAAGGACGGCGTTTGCAAGCCTCGGAGGAAAGCCCTTTCCAACCTATGCCATTCCGCTCAGGGCAGGCATGAGTATTGGTATGCTGCTTATCAGCATTGAGCTTTTCGTCATGCTCTGCATTCTTCTTTTTGTGCCTAAAGACTTTGCCGGACCGTGCTTTATCGGCTTTGCCATTGGTGAGTCTCTCGGTGCTTCGGTGCTTCGTATTGCCGGTGGCATTTTCACCAAGATTGCCGATATCGGTTCCGATCTCATGAAGATCGTCTTCAAGATCAAGGAAGATGATGCCCGTAACCCCGGCGTTATTGCCGACTGTGCTGGTGACAACGCTGGTGACTCGGTTGGACCGACCGCTGACGGTTTTGAAACCTACGGCGTGACCGGTGTAGCATTGATCTCCTTTATCCTGCTTGCCATCAAGGATCCTGAAATCCAGATCATGCTGCTTGTCTGGATCTTTGCCATGCGTCTTGTCATGATTCTTGCAAGTGCGGTTTCCTACTGGGCCAATGCCGCTTTTGCCAAGGCCAAGTATAGTGATGCTACCGAGATGAACTTTGAAAAGCCACTTATCACGCTTGTTTGGCTTACTTCCATTGTCTCCATCATCCTCACCTATATCGCATCGTGGTATCTGATCAGCACGCTTGGTGACGGCACCATGTGGTGGAAGCTCGCATCAATCATTACCTGCGGTACCATTGCCGGTGCACTGATTCCTGAACTGGTTAACCGCTTTACTTCCACCGAGTGTGCCCACGTCCGCAACGTCGTGCAATGCACCAAAGAGGGTGGAGCTGCTCTGAACATTCTCGCTGGTCTTGTTGCTGGTAACTTCAGCGCCTACTGGATGGGCCTTGCGATTGTCGGCTTGATGGCCGGAGCTTATGGTTTCAGTACTCTCGGTCTCAATGCCATGATGCTTGCTCCTTCTGTCTTTGCCTTTGGTCTTGTTGCCTTCGGCTTCCTCAGCATGGGTCCGGTCACCATCGCTGTAGACTCCTACGGCCCGGTTACTGATAACGCACAGTCGGTCTATGAGCTTTCGCTGATCGAGACCATTCCGAACATCAAGCAGAACATCCAGAGTGAGTTTGGTTTCTCGCCTGATTTTACCAATGCAAAACGCTACCTTGAAGCAAACGACGGCGCAGGCAACACCTTCAAGGCAACCGCCAAACCGGTGCTTATCGGTACTGCTGTGGTTGGTTCGACGACCATGATTTTCTCCATTATCATGATCCTGACCCACGGTCTCGTCGATAACCTCGACAAGCTCTCCATCCTGTCGCCTCCATTCCTGCTTGGTCTCATGATGGGTGGTGCGGTCATCTACTGGTTCACCGGTGCATCCATCAATGCGGTGACCACCGGCGCTTACTATGCGGTTGAGTTCATCAAAAAGAATATGAAGCTTGATTCAGGCGCTGAAAAAGCCTCGATTGAGGACAGCAAGAAGGTCGTGGAAATCTGTACGAAGTTCGCGCAGAAAGGTATGCTCAACATCTTTCTTACCGTCTTCTTCACGACGCTTGCCTTTGCCTGTCTTGATTCATTCTTCTTTATCGGCTACCTGATCTCCATCGCCCTCTTTGGTCTCTACCAGGCTATTTTCATGGCCAATGCAGGCGGTGCGTGGGACAATGCCAAAAAGCTTGTTGAAACCGAGCTCAACGCCAAAGGTACCGAGCTGCACGATGCATCAATTGTTGGTGACACGGTCGGCGATCCTTTCAAGGATACCTCTTCGGTTGCCCTTAACCCGATCATCAAGTTCACGACACTCTTTGGGCTGCTTGCCGTCGAGCTCGCCATTGGACTTGCTCCCCAGATCGCATTGACAGCCGCAGGCATCTTCTTTGCCCTGTCGCTGGTCTTTGTGCACCGTTCCTTCTTCTCCATGAGAATCAAGGTTGACGAACACTAACCACTCTTTGTCTCTGGCAATTTTGCCTGGGTGCAAAACAAAAGAGCCGCAGCGATGCGGCTCTTTTGCTGACGCTCAGTCGATGATGATGCCATAGGTATCAAGCAAACCCGTCACTCCAGGAATTGAAAACCTTGCCTTTCCGAGACGGTTTGTTTCAGGATTGATTGAATAGTTGAAAGCGGCCCTGAAATCCGCAGTTTCAAGATTGGTATGAAAAAATATCGCCAGCAGCAGGTCAGAGCCATCAAAAAGCGCTCCACTCAAGTCAGCCTCACTGAAATCAGCCTCCTGCATATCGCAGTTTCGGAAGCGTGTGTTTTTGAGCTTCAACCCCGAAAAGAGCGAAAGCTTCAGGATGCAGGAGTCAAAATCAAGATCAAGCATAAATTTCCGGCACTCACTGAAGAGCACCCCAAGCAATTTGCAGTTCACAAACTTCACCTCCTGCAGGCTGCTGTTTTTAAGTTTTGCCAGGCTTAAGTCACACCCCTCAAACCGGCAATTCACAAATCGCACACCCGAAAGATCAGCGCTGTTGAAGTTGCACTGAATGAAGCTGCACTGTTCATAATAGCCCTCCTTTTCAAGAGTCCTGACTCCCCGGATCTCTTCCATGTTCCTTTGGTTTACCTCAATCGTTCAATTTCTTGAATGAAACAGCTCAGGGGAG
>CAINOO010000078.1 GCA_903851535.1 uncultured Chlorobiaceae bacterium
GCCAGCCAGGCATTTCTTTTACTGTCATTGATTGCATGATAATCAGCATTCTTTGCGGTGTTGAAGGCGTACTGTCCGTAAATATTCCAGGGAAGCGTCTCGGTTATCTGACCTCCGATGTTACCGAACAGCTCAACAATCTTGTAGCCTTTATTCTGCAGGTAGGTCGGAGCAGTAGTGACAGTAGAAGGAGCGTATCCAGACTTGTCAGCACCGTAGGTAAGGCTGATGTTATCGACGTTTCCGTATACATTATACCCTGCACCAAGCGTGTACCTGATATCATTGACTTCGCCCTTGTAAGCAGCCTGTGCAATGAACAAGGTAGGATCGGAGAGTGTTGTTGAAGACCATGAGTCAAGAAGATAGTAACCGGCAATGGCTATTGGCCCGTTTTTTTCCTTTCCGTCAGCGTCCTTGCCATACTGTACCGTTGCACCTTCAAAGGTAAGATCACCGTCATACACCAGATTGTTAACCCTTACGATTTCGGCGGAGCAGTCTCTCTTGCCGAGTATCACGTTTATCTGTCCATCAAGCGCTGTTGGATGGTAATCGATGAAGGCCTCGTTGAGATAGATGTTCTTTGGCTGAAAAAGTGCTCCTGCACTCTGGTTGCGCGATATGGTTTCGTTTACAGCATCGTTACCGGTCGCTAACTGAACGCCGGCGGAAAGCTCTTCATTGATCCATGAATAAACGCCAAGACGGACGCGGGTACGTGAACGGCTTGTGCTGAACGTGTCGGTATTATCCTTTACTGTCCGTTGGTCTTCCCAGCGTTCGCGGACATCACCTTTCCACGTCAGATCAACGGCATGTGCGTTGTTGAATCCGAGGGCAGCGGCCAGACCGACTATCAATGCAATTTTTCTCATAAAATATATCTGGTTGGTTTGTGTTATGTGTTCATGAAAATTCAGGGAACTCTTTTCGCATATCATCATGCGCCACACAAAGTACCATTCGTTCTGTTGAGGAATTGTTAAGGGAGTGCTACAAGATTGTGAACTTGGTTCGGGTTAAAATGTGGAATTGGAGATTGATCGAATTCACGTCCATTTTTTGCTTTTCAGTATGACGTTGTTTATATTTTAACAACATTGATGGGTATATAGTTATACGGTTTCTGCCCGTGACGGATGGAGTTTATGGCTGAACGATCGTGTTCATCAACTGTTTCCCTGGGAGTCATCGGCACCTTTTTTTAAGCAAGAGTTGGAGTCGAGCTTTTCTGACTCGCTGTTCGAGACATGGCATCTGCAACTGCATGTATGTGTTGCGACGCTGGTTCTTTTTTTCTTCACACCAATCTTTCATAACCGAGTCCTGAAATGGAGGCAAGATAATGTCGAAAAAAATTGTTGTATTGGGTGCGGGTACCGGCGGAACAATTGTTGCAAATAATCTGAGGAGGCATTTGCCAGCCGAATGGGAGATCACGGTGATTGATCGTGATGACAAGCATATCTATCAACCGGGCCTGCTCTTTGTTCCCTTTGGGCTGCAAAAATCGAAAACCCTTACCCGCTCAAGGAAAAAGTATATTCTGCCCGGTATTGATTTTGTGATTGATGAGATTACCAATGTCAATCCAGAGAAGAGGGAGGTAAGGAGCAAAAACCATACCTTTACTTACGATTTTCTGATCATTGCCACAGGCTGCAAGATAGCTCCAGAGGAGAATGATGGTCTGATGGATGCCTGGGGCAAGAATGCCTTTTCATTTTATACCATTGAGTCGGCTGATGTGCTGCGCCAGCAATTGAAAGAGTTTAAAGGGGGGAAACTGGTGATGAATATTGCCGAGCTTCCTTTTAAATGCCCCGTAGCTCCTATTGAGTTTGTTTTTATGGCCGACTGGTTTTGCCGCAAGAAAGGTATCAGGGAGAAGACCGAGATTGAACTGGTCACTCCTCTGGCCGGAGCCTTTACGAAACCCAAGGCATCGGCGGTTTTTACTGAGTCGGCCAAGAGTAAAAACATCAAGATCAGCACCAGTTTCGAACTCAGCTCGGTGAATGGAAAAGAGCGGTATATCGAATCCGTCAAAGGTGACAGGATAAAGTATGATACACTGGTTATCGTTCCCACCACTATTGGCGATGAGGTGATCAGCAAGTCGGGCATTGATGACAGCATAGGGTATGTACCGACCCACCAGAATACCCTCAAGGCGCTCAAGCACGACAGGGTTTATGTTATTGGCGATGCCACCAATGTTCCGACCTCAAAGGCAGGCTCTGTTGCCCATTATGAGGCTGATGTTGTGGTTTTCAATATCATGGCTGAAATCCATGGCGTCAAGCCGGAGGAGATCTATGATGGTCACTCAACCTGCTTTATTGTCTATTCCAAAGGCACCTCTTCGCTGATCGACTTTAACTACAGGATAGAACCATTGCCTGGCAAGTTCCCGGTACCCAAGCTGGGCCCCTTTACCCTTCTTCATGAAACAAAGATGAACTGGTACGGGAAGCTTGGCTTTGAATGGCTCTACTGGAATGTTCTTCTTGCCGGACGTCATCTTGGAGCACCTCCAACCCTCGTCATGGCAGGCAAGCATGTAGGGTGAACGGGAAAACTCCGGGTTCCTTTAATGCGGCAGTTCCAAACCTTCAGTGTTGAACGAACCCGGGCTCTCTTCTGTGTCTGGTTATTGGCCAATCTATTTTTCAGTTTTTGACCTCGTTTGATTGATTTCCTTTTGAAGAGTCCTTATCTTTTGTTAAAATTAGAACCGCATAACTATATAGTAGATTTGTTCGTGTTTTTGCAGGTGCGAGGAAAATAGCCGTCGTACATCGGTCATGATGAGCCTGAGCGTTGCGTGAGTGGGTAACCGAGAGTAAACAACGGCAGCAGTATTATAATATTTAGAGCAAAATTAATGAATTACGGTTTTGTTATTGATGCCCGGAAATGTATCGGATGCCATGCTTGCACGGTAGCATGCAAATCCGAAAACCAGGTGCCTCTCGGTGTAAACCGTACCTGGGTTAAATATGTTGAAAAGGGTACTTTCCCCGACAGCAGAAGATATTTTACCGTTCTGCGCTGTAACCATTGTGCAGAGCCGCCCTGTGTTGATATTTGTCCGGTTGAGGCGTTGCACAGGCGGGATGATGGTATTGTTGATTTTGATCAGCGTCGATGTATTGGCTGCAAAGCCTGTTCCCAAGCCTGTCCTTACGGTGCTCTCTATATGGATCCCGAGACGCACACCTCCGCAAAATGCAATTATTGTGCTCACAGAAAAGAGGTCGGTCTCAAGCCCGCCTGTGTTTCGATTTGTCCCCAGCAGGCCATTGTTGCCGGTGATCTTGATGATCCCCGCAGTGAGATAGCTCGCCTTGTGGCCAAAGAGCAGACTCTGGTGCGGAAGCCGGAAAAGGGTACCTCACCCAAGCTCTTTTACATTAATGGAGATGGTGCTTCGCTTGATCCGTTCGAAGTTTCGGAGGTTAACGGCTACCTCTGGAGCGAGCAGTCTCGCGGGATTGGCCATTTTGCTGGTAAGCCACTGGTTAAACCGGCGCAAAAACGCCTCGCTTCATCCGGGGTGAATGGAAAACCGAAGGCCAGAAAGGTCTATGATATCCCGGCCAAGGGAGTTGTCTGGGGCTGGGAGGTTCCTGCCTACGTAGCTTCAAAGGCTTTGGCGTCAGGATTGTTTTTGCTGATGTTTGTTTTCCAGACCTTGCTGATGCACCCCCTCTCCGATTCGCTGCAGTGGGCTGTCTGGGCAACCTCGCTCCTCTTTCTTGCCCTTACGGGAGGATTTCTTGTTATGGATCTTGATCGTCCCGAACGCTTTTCTTCGGTCATGCTCCGTCCGCAATTTGGTTCATGGCTTGTCAAGGGTGGTTTGACCATAGCCGGGTTCGGCGCATTTCTTGCCCTTTGGGGAGTTGCCAAATATTTGCAAATCCCTCTTCTCGAACAGGTGTCGCTCTGGTGTGGTGCACTCTTTGCCCTTCTGACGGCGATCTATACGGCGTTTCTCTTTGGTTCGGCCAAGGCAAGGGATTTCTGGCAAAGCCCTATGCTGCTCTTGCACATGTTCCTGAATTCGCTGCTTGCAGGTGGTTCAGCGATGCTCGTGCTTGGTGTGTTGACCTCCAGTGCTCCTGACCTTTTTGCAATGCTCAGGCCAGCTCTTGCGGGCGGCTTTATCCTTCACATCCTTGTCATGCTTTCTGAGCTCTATGGCAAGCATCCGTCAAAGTCTGCGGAGCGTGCTGCTGAGGCTATTCTGCATGGATCACTGAAGAAGCAGTTCTGGTTTGGCAGTTTCCTTGCGGGTAATGTGCTTCCTCTTCTGTTGTGCCTTGCTCTTTCCTCGCCACTGATGCTTGCTGTAGCCGCCATTTTTGGACTTTGTGGTGTCTTCTACACAGAAAAAGTCTGGATTCATGCACCGCAAACCGTTCCGTTAAGTTAATCAAGTGCTGGAGTAAATATGAGTTATACCCATAAACCAACGGTTATAGAAACAATAGCAGAGAAGTTGCACCTCATTGCTGATCTCCACACTGAAGGGAGTGGTCCGGCAGCGAAAAGTGCAACGGTTGATGGTACACAGGTGAACTGTCCGCCTCCCGATCAGTGGGATAATTGGGTGGAATATGATTCGAAAAGCTGGCCTGAGCGCAAGTCGAAAGAGTATATGCTGATTCCGACCGCCTGTTTCAACTGTGAGGCCGGTTGCGGACTTCTTGCTTATGTCGATAAAGAGACCATGACGATGCGCAAGCTGGTCGGCAATCCCTATCATCCGGCAAGTCGTGGAAGAAATTGTGCCAAAGGCCCGGCAACCCTCAACCAGATTGAGGATACCGACCGGGTGCTCTATCCGATGAAACGGTCGGGAAAAAGAGGCGGTGGCAAGTGGGACAGGGTAAGCTGGGACAGTGTGCTTGACGACATTGCCGGAAGAATGCGCAAGGCTATACAGGAAGGGCGTAACAACGAAATTTCATACCATGTCGGACGTCCAGGCCATGAGGGCTTCATGGAGTGGGTACTCAGGGCGTGGAATGTGGATGGGCATAACAGTCACACTAATGTTTGTTCATCAGGAGCGCGTTTCGGTTACGCGATCTGGGAAGGGCTCGATCGTCCCTCTCCTGATTATACCAATGCCAAGTTCATGCTTCTGGTCAGTGCCCACCTTGAGTCGGGGCACTATTTCAACCCTCATGCCCAGCGTATTGTTGAGGCAAGAATGAAGGGCGCCAAACTTGCGGTGCTCGACCCTCGTCTTTCAAATACGGCAAGCATGTCTGACTACTGGATGCCAAGTTTTCCAGGCAGTGAGCCTGCGATTTTGCTTGCCATGGCCAAGGTGATTCTTGAGGAAGGGATCTACAACCGCGACTACCTTGAAAACTGGGTAAACTGGAAGGAGTACCTGAAGCAGGATTACCCGAACACTCCTGTAACCTTTGATAATTTCATTGAAGCTCTGAAAAAAGAGTATAGCACTTATACACCGGAGTATGCCGAAAAAGAGAGTGGTGTCAAGGCGGAAATGATTGTTGAGGTTGCCCGCAAAATAGGTGAGGCTGGTACGCAGTTTGCCACTCATGTATGGCGCAGCGCAAGCAGCGGGAACCTTGGTGGTTGGGCAGTGTCGCGCACCCTTCATTTCCTCAATGTCTTGACGGGCAGTGTTGGCACGCCGGGCGGAACCTCACCAAGTGCATGGAACAAATTCCACCCCGATGTTCATGCCAAGCCGAAACCACAGACCTACTGGAACACACTGCAGTTGCCGGACGAGTATCCTCTTGCCCATTTTGAGCTGAGCTTTTTGCTTCCCCATTTTCTCAAAGAGGGGCGTGGTAAACTCGATGTCTATTTTACCAGGGTTTTCAATCCTGTATGGACCTATCCCGATGGTTTCTCATGGATTGAGGCGCTGGAGGATGAATCAAAAATCGGTCTTCATGCGGCGCTTACGCCAACCTGGAGTGAAACCGCCTATTTTGCCGATTATGTTTTGCCGATGGGCCACTCCGCCGAGCGGCATGATATTATCAGTTATGAAACCCATGCCGGCAAGTGGATTGCGTTCCGTCAGCCGGTTCTTCGTGTTGCCCATGCAAAGATGGGACACCCGGTCGAATATACCTGGCAGGCAAATGTCGGAGAGGTATGGGAAGAGGATGAGTTCTGGATTGAACTTACCTGGCGGATTGATCCGGATGGAAGCCTCGGCATAAAGCAATATTGTATGTCACCTTACCGTCCCGGTGAGAAGATTACCATCGAAGAGTATTACCGCTACATCTTTGAGCGTGTTCCCGGGTTGCCGGAGAAGGCGGCCAAAGAGGGGTTGACGGCTCTGGGATATATGCAGAAGTATGGAGCCTTTGAGGTTGAAACCAACGTCTACAA
>CAINOO010000079.1 GCA_903851535.1 uncultured Chlorobiaceae bacterium
AAATTCGACGATCATCTCTTTTCAGCTTCAGCAATGATGTTTTCAAGAGAGGCAAAAACATCCTTTTCCGGTACCATCCGGTTGCTCCGATAATCTTCAAGCCCCTCGGTAACCGACTGCATAAATGCTATTTTATCAAGCATCTGTTGATATAATTCCGCATCAAGCAGCACAGCCGAACCTTTCCCTGACCGCGTTAGCAACAGTGGTTGCTTACTTACGCTCAGCTCCTCAATATATCGTTCGATATTGTTTCCGAAATCAGTTGATGGAGTAACGTTCCCTACCTGAATGGTATGCATGACATTCGCAAGAATGTAATAAGGGCAAACTATCTTGTACAATGTAACGCCATTCATACAAAAATCATTACCCGTTTTATGAGAAACAACCCAACCCCGACGAGTCCAAAAGATTGCGGATATCGGCCTTCCGGGGGTGACTCTGTTTCACCGATTCAGGTTTGGCTTTCAATCTGAGCAAGTGAACCAAACATCGTTATTACCGATTGCCGCTTTTGTCAAGCAATTTTCGAAGGATGGCTCGCAGAGGAGTTGATGGCTACAAGCTTGTTCCAGTTAATGGCCCCACTGTCGTCGCAATACTCAATACTGAATTGGCGGGTAAATTTATTGAGCATCCTGTCATAAGAGTCCTGGAACTTTTCGTTTTTTTCCTTTGCCATGTGACCGAGTGGTTCGACAAGCTCGATATAGAGGTTTGGATCGCACGAGATAAACTCCCAAAGGGTCTGTCCGCAATATTTGAAATAGTCGCCCTGATCGGGGGTATTGGCTTTGCCATAACAGCAACCATTGACCGCAACAACCTGAAGCTTTGAGTTACTGGTTCGCAAGGTTTTTGCTGCCGTTTTGAAGTCTGCCTTCATTTTGGCAATCTGGCTGCTGTTCCTGAGATATGGGCGTCAACCATTCCCTTGACCATCTCGCCAACAATCTGGACAAGTTTAAAACTAAAGAGATAGGGATTTTGCTGTTCCAGCAACCCCGGGAGAGTCAATGCATTGAGAGCAGCAACTCTTTTCTGATTCAAGGTGCCGATAGTCTCTTCGATAAAGAGCGACAGGTCACTCATGGCAAACGGGGTCATTATTCTGAACTTCCTGCAGGGTTACCATCCGTTCTTGTTTCCATACGTATGAGCGTTCAAAGGCATAAGAGGTTCATGTGTCGCAGTAGTTGCGTAACATTCGATACCGCACTGACTGAAAAGTACACTATTTTTTGATTTATCCGTTAGAGCGGCGCACCCCTGGCGTGTCGAGGATGAAAGAGCTTTACAAGCCACATCCTTCCTGCCCGATAACATTGGCAGGCAAACAAATGCGATAATTCCGTATACTCCCCTTTTTATGAGACCAACCAAAACAGGAGACCCACATCATGGCAATGACTGTAGAGATCAAGAACAACAAGCTTTGTATTGAAATCGACCTCGAAAAACCTACCCCTTCGGCTTCAGGCAAAACCCTTGTTGTTGCAAGCACGCATGGCAATACGACGACCACGGCAGAGGTCAATGGCAAGCCGATCATCATCGGTCTGAACGCCTATATCAAGCCTTGAGATATCACTGTAGAGTTCTCTGAGAGAAAACGATAACGAGCAGGCAGGGCAACAATGATGAAGCCCTGCCTGACTGACGGGAAACGATAGCCGCTATGCCGAGAGCACGTTCCGGCAGGCCTCGCCGGGATATTCGATTTCAACGGTTGAGTGATAGAGTCCGTACCGATCAACCAGCGCTCTGATCCGCTCCTTGAGCTGCATGTAGGCTTCGGCGTCGAGCAGGGTATCGACTTCGAGGTGAGCGGTAAAGACGGTATGAACACCATCGAGTGACCATAGGTGGGCATGGTGAACGGCATGAATACGCTCCATCGCCTCAATCTCCCTTGTAATGAGGGCGATATCAAGCTCAGCGGGTACCGCCTGCAAAAAGACAGGCAGCATCGCTTTCAGATTTTTGACGACACCGGAGAGGATGTAGAGCGTGATAATAATGGCAAGAAGCGGGTCGAGCACCGGGATATCCCAGAAGTAGAGCACAACGGCAACAACCAGCACAGCTACCCATCCGAGCACATCTTCGAGCAGGTGAAGGGCAACAACTTTGGCGTTCATGCCGCTCTCTTTGGAAAGTTTTGCCATGGCAATGCCATTGACAAGAACACCAATAATGGCCAGAAGAATCATACCGCCGGCATCAGGTTTGTGCGGTTCGAGAATGCGGGGTATGGCGTGGACAAGCACAAAGAGTGAACTGGTAAGCAACACCACCGTGCTGATAAACGCCCCGAGAAGAGAGAAGCGCTTGTAGCCATAGGAGTAGCGTGCGCTGCTCTTTTCGCCGGATATGCTCTCGAAGTACCATGCCTGGGCAAGGGCAAAGCAGTCGCCGAGATCGTGAACGGCATCGGCGAGGATTGCCGTACTGCCCGTTATCATTCCCCCGACACCCTCGACAAGGGTAAAGCCGAGATTGAGGAAAAAGGCAACCTTGATGTTGCCGGATGCATGGTGATGGTGGTGATGATGATGAGGTGCAGCATCATGCTCATGCCCATGCTCACACTCTCCTGATGTTGTTTTGCTCATGATGAATTCCGGGTTTTCTGGTGATGTTGACCTCTCTCGGGCCACTTATTCAAAGACGACAGTTTTTTTACCATTCACCAGAATACGATGTTCTGAGTGAAGGCGAAGGGCGTGGGCAAGCACAAGCCGCTCAAGATCACGCCCTTTGCGGACAAGATCGTCAAGCGAATCCTTGTGACTCACCCGGACGATATCCTGCTCGATAATCGGTCCCTGGTCGAGCTCTTCGGTAACGTAGTGGCTTGTTGCGCCGATTATTTTGACCCCCCGTTCGTAGGCCTGCCGGTAGGGACTGCTGCCGACAAAGGCTGGCAGAAAGGAGTGATGAATATTGATGATCTGGCCTGGATAGCGGTCAACAAACTGAGGGGAGAGCACCTGCATATAGCGGGCAAGGACAACCGTATCGATCGAGTGTTTCTCAAGAAGGTCAATCTCCTGCAGCTCAATTTCCCGCTTGTTTTCGCGAGTGACCGGAAAAAGATGGAACGGGATGCCGTGATGCGCGGCAAGCGGAGCGAGATCGGGATGGTTTGCCACAATCAGCGCAATATCTATGGTGAACTCCCCGATACTGTTGCGCCAGAGAATTTCCTGGAGACAATGGTCGTAGCGGGAGACAAAAATTGCTATGCGGGTTTTGCGACCGGTAAAACGGATTTTCCAGGAGGCGTTGAACTCTTTTGCCAGGGGAGCAAAGGCCTCAACCAGTTCAGCAACGGGAATCGAGAAGTTTTCAGTGCTCCATGAAACCCTTATAAAAAAAGTTTTTTCTACGGGATCAACATGCTCGTCGAGATCCAGAATATTGCCGCCCCGCTCATAAATGAAGTGCGAAATGCGGGAAACAAGACCGGGACGGTCAGCACAGGATAGCAGAAGAATAGCTACCGTATGGGGTGAAGTCATTATTTTTTTTGATTGCACAGCATTTGCATTTGCAAAAAAACAGGACGTTGCCGAGAGAAAGAAATTTAATGTATTTTTTTGCCGAATCGGTGGTCGATACAACACAATGAGTAATGGCTGAAACTATGAAAGTTTTACCAAAACTCCGCTAAAACCCGGACAGAGGTGTAATGAGCATCTTTACGATTTACAGCCTGATCTATAAAAAGCAGTCCCATGAAAACAAAAATTCAATGGAGTATCGCCTCAACGAGCGTCGTGCTGCTCTCTCTCCTCAGTTATCTTTTTGCGGATATTCAAACCGCATTGTGGTTCCATGCCATTGATAAAACCTTTTTTTACAAGGTATTCTGCAAAGTAACGCTCTTTGGTGACTCTTTCGGCTACCTGATTGGCGGGCTGCTGCTCTTTGCCATTTTTTGCAAGTGGAACTACTATTGGGCCTCTTCAGGCCTCTTCCTCTTCTCTACCGTCGCCGTTTCCGGATTAAGTGCCGACCTTGTCAAGTATGTCGCTGGCAGGGCAAGACCAAAGCTCTATTTTCAGGAGCATCTCTACGGTTTTAACTCTTTCCATTGGGAACACGCATGGACCTCCTTTCCCTCCGGCCATTCGGCAACAGCATTGAGTGTTGCGACTCTCCTTGCCATTCTTTACCCGCGATGGCGGGTTGTCGCTCTTTTTTGCGGGTTCCTGATTGCTTTCAGTCGTATTGTGCTTACCGAGCACTATATCAGCGATGTCATTGCCGGCTCTTTTCTGGGCATAGTTTCCACGGTGCTGCTCTATAACCTTTACTTCAAAGCGAAATTTGAGGCCACTGATCACCATAAAATCTGAGACGGGCTGGTTTCTGGCAGCCCTGGCGACACTCATCTTAGCCAGCTTTTTCCTGTGCCTTGGATCGGCACCTCTTTTTGATGTTGATGAAGGGGCGTTCAGTGAGGCAACGCGGGAGATGATGGTCAGTAAAAATTATCTGACCACCATGCTCAATGGCGCACCCCGTTTTGACAAGCCAATTCTGATTTACTGGCTGCAGCTTGCCTCTGTCAAGCTTTTCGGGCTCAATGAGTTTGCCTTCCGCTTTCCCTCTGCTCTGGGCGGAGGCGTTTGGGCAACGTCGATTTTTTTTGCAATGCGCAGGGAGATGGGCAACCGTCAGGCTTTTTTTGCTGCGGCGATGATGGTGCTTTCGCTGCAGGTTCTGGTGATTGCAAGGGCAGCCATTGCCGATGGAGTGCTGAACTGCTTTCTTGCCCTTACCATGTTCAGCTTGCTCCACCATTACAACACAGGCTCAAAACCGGTACTCTCTCTTGCCTTTGCTGCTGCGGGGTTCGGTATGCTCACCAAAGGGCCGATTGCCGTCATTATTCCCGTAGCCGTAACCTTTCTTTTCTCACTGCAAGAAAAATCATTGAAAACATGGTTCAGGATGCTCTGCAACCCGTCAGGAATCGCTCTTTTTTTTGCCATTACCCTTCCCTGGTATCTGCTTGAATACCGCGAACAGGGAATGAATTTTGTTGAGGGATTTTTCTTCACACACAACATCAACCGGTTTAACTCCTCCTTTGAGGGGCATTCGGGCTCTCTCTTTTATTATATTCCGGTCATTATTCTTGGCCTCACACCATTTACCGGCCTCGTGTTTACCGTTCTTTTCAACATCAAAAGCCTGCTTTCCGACCGGATGAACCGCTTTTTTCTGATCTGGTTCGGTTTTGTCTTTCTCTTTTTCTCTCTCTCCGGCACCAAACTGCCACACTACATGATTTACGGCTATACGCCGCTCTTTATCCTCATGGCCCGGGTGCTGCCTTTAAGCCACCATCCCCGGCTTTTTGCCATCTGCCCGCTGCTTCAACTTGCCACGTTCGCAACCCTTCCGCTGCTCCTGCCGGTGGCTTTGCAATACAGTGATGACAGCTATGTCAGAGCACTTATTGAAGGGTGCAGAGGGCTTACCGGGCAGAGCTATCTGCTGATCATCGGTGCTGCCATAGCCGGAGTCGCTCTCATACAACTCCAGCCCCGTTTGTCTGCCGAATGGAAACTGATCGCTACTGGGGTTCTCTTTGCGCTTCTTGTCAATGTCAGCCTTATTCCTCTTGCTGGAAAGCTGATGCAGGAACCGGTGAAAGAGGTTGCTCTCATAGCAAAAAATAAGGGTTATAAAATCGTCATGTGGAAAACCTGGAACCCCTCTTTTTTAGTATATTCGACATCTTTTGTTGAAAAGCGTATACCAAGGCCGGGTGAGATTGTTTTGACAACAGTCAAAGGGCTTGAACTGCTTGATAATCCAGCCGTACTCTATCGCAAAAACGGTATAGTACTGGCAAAACTGAGGCAATGAGTCCTGATACCTTGAAGCTTTCGGTGGTCATACCGGTCATGAATGAAGCTGAGAATATAAAACCCCTGTTTGCTGCTCTCGCCCTATCGCTTGCTGATGTTGAGCATGAGATCATTTTTGTTGACGATGGCTCTACTGATAACACCGTGAATGAGATCCGTGCATACGCTCCGGCAAATGCGCAACTCGTCATACTCAACAAAAATTACGGGCAAACAACCGCGATTGCTGCTGGCATTGATCATGCGCGTGGTGAACTGATAGCCACTATGGACGGTGATCTGGAGAACGATCCTTCGGATATTCCGATGATGATACAGTACCTTCATGACCATGACCTTGATGTTGTCGCAGGTCGGCGGGCAAAACGGCAGGATGGATTATTCTTGAGGATAATCCCCAGCAAGATAGCCAATGCCCTTATCAGAAATCTGACGAAGGTACACATCCGTGACTATGGCTGTACACTGAAGGTGTTCAAACAGGATGTTGCAAAAAATCTTGGTCTGTATGGTGAACTGCACCGTTTTATACCGGTTCTTGTGCAACTCTACGGGGCAAAAATGGAAGAGGTTGATGTGCGACATCACCCCAGAAAGTTCGGAAAATCAAAATACGGTATTGAACGCACCTTCAAGGTATTGAGCGACCTGCTCTTCATGCTTTTCTACCAGAAATACAGCCAGAAGCCGATGCATCTTTTCGGTACGCTTGGCTTTCTCTCCCTCTTTACAGGCATGGCCCTGAACTTTTACCTTCTGGCCCTGAAAATTATGGGCGAAGAGATTGGTGGACGTCCCCTTCTCTCTCTGGGCATCGTCATGACCTTTATCGGCATTCAGCTCATTACGACCGGCTTCATTGCAGAATTCATCATGCGCACCTACTACGAGTCGCAGAACAAGAAACCCTATATCATCAAAAAGATCGTTGGCAAACCGTAAAATCAACCCGAAAAAGCTGCTGAAAACGTTGCTGCAGCTTCTGGTCACCAGCGGGGCTCTTTATCTCGTCCTGAGAAAGACCGACGTTGCCCAACTCATGAGCATCATCCGGAATGCCAACCCCTGGTACCTTTTGCTTTCCCTTCTTTTTTTCAATATCTCCAAGCTCATCAATGCCGTGCGCCTGAACCGCTTTTTCAAGGCTATCGGCATCGAACTCTCCACGATGTACAGCCTTAAGCTTTACTATCTCGGGATGTTCTATAATCTTTTTCTTCCCGGCGGTGTCGGCGGTGACGGCTACAAAATCTATGTGTTGCAAAAAAACCACGGTCTGAAAATGATCAATGTCTTTCATGCCGTATTTTGGGACCGTTTATCAGGCATCATCGCTCTGATCTTTCTCTCACTCATCATCCTCCAACCAAGCAGTTTTGCTTTGCAGCTTCCCCAACTGCTTCCTTATTCATGGGTTATCCTTGTCGCCATTTACCCGCTGGCGAAACTTTTGAACAAGCTCTTCTATAAACAGTTCATCGAGCTCTTTACCATCACCTCAGTCGAATCGCTGCTGATTCAGATTACCCAACTGATATCGGCTTTTTTTATCCTGAAAGCTATTGCCCAAAATGCCAACGTTGTTGACTATCTGGCGATATTTCTCATATCGACGATAGCCACCATTATTCCGGTCACCATCGGAGGTGCCGGAGCCCGTGAGATAACATTCTTTTATTTACTTGGATTTGTCAAGCTTGCAACAAACGCCGGTGTTGCGCTGTCGCTCATCTTCTTCGTTATTTCGGCCATTTCGTCACTCGCAGGAATTCTTAGCAGAATAAACCATGAAAAAAGCGTCAAAATTTCTGACGAGGTTGATGCGGCACTGCCACCCACCTTGAAATGAACTGTTGAGTGCATTTTTCTGCATCAAATACTTTTTGTTTTTGATGCTTTTTGTTATCGTGTTTTGAAGCAAAATTTCAGGGAATCCAGCCTGAAAACGTTTTTTTAAACGATAAAAAAGTATCACCATGAAAAAAAATCGGTTACTTCCGGCTCTCTTTTTTGTCGCAAGCATGGTTGCTGTACAGGCACATGCCGAATCGCCCTATTATGTGAGCGGTAATGTTGGTGTATCATCATTCAGTAACATAGAAATAGCAGATTCTTCCACGGGCGTTCTGGAAGGTACTGCAAAAACCAAAGCCGGTATCGACCTGACGGGTGCTGTCGGCAGAAGCTTTGACAATGTCAGAGTTGAGGCTGAAATCGGTTATCAGAGAAACAACGCTGACACCTACACCTTTTCACGCGGAACATTTCCCCTTAGCGGGAATTTTTCAGTAACATCATTACTGTTAAACAGTTACTATGATTTCAAAACCGGCACCCTCAAACCTTATCTTTCTGTCGGTCTTGGCCTTGCAGAAGTCTCACTCGACAAGGTGCCGGATCCCCCTGGAGTCGTTACCGAAACCCATTCAGCACTTGGCTATCAGTTTGGTGCCGGTGTTGCCATTCCGCTGAGCAAAACGATTGATCTTGATGCACGCTACCGCTATTTCGGAACCACTGACGTTACCCTCAGCGGCACTCATGGACGGCTTGGCATCCACGGAAGCGACTTTCTGCTTGGTATAAGGGTCGGAATATAACAGCCTGCAAAAAGTTATAACGGCAACATAAAGGCTGTCCCGAAACAAGAATCGGGACAGCTTTTTTTAAACACAACAGGTAACCGAGGGCACTTGTCATGCAGGCTTTTTGCTGTTGACAAGCTCAAGGTCTTTCAGTTTGATCTGCCACTGCTCGCGGTTGTTCCACATCCTTTTCTCGACAGAGTAGACCATCGAAAATACCGGACGGAATTGAGTGGTGAGCGCGGTGTAGATGTCGATACGGTCAAAGCCGATCACTTCAAAGGTGCGCCCATTCCTGTCCCTGAGAGCAAACTTGACATGCCTCTCTTTGAGCAGCTTTGGCTGGCCATAGAGCACAAGCTCTTCCGACATGAAGAGCGGCTCACGGTTCCCATGACCGTAAGGGGCAAACTGTTCAAGCACATTGATAAAGTTGGCCGTGATATCTTCGAGGGCAAGCCGGGAATCGACAACAAGCTCTTTTTGCCGTTCTCCGATTGAAAGACGCACGGAACAGACCTCGTTGAACTTTTTGCGGAATGGAGCAAAGTTTTCGGGCCGGAGAGTAATTCCTGCCGCCTGGTGATGCCCTCCGAACTGTTCGAGATAGCCACCGCACTCCTGCAGTGCCTCAAAAATATTGAGCCCTTCAACACTTCGTACAGAACCTTTGATAAGCCCGTTCATGCCCCCAAGGATAACCGTCGGCAGATAATGTTTTTCAATCATTTTTGAAGCCACAATGCCAAGCACTCCAATATGCCATGATTCGTCATAGAGCACAATCGAAGAACACCAGGAGGCAACATGGCTGGCAAGAAGCTTTTCAGCCTTCACCATGATATCAGCATCAATTTCCCTGCGCCGTGCGTTCATAGAGTCGAGCTCATCAGCATGACGCTGGCACTCCGCCGTCGAGTCAGAAATAAGCCACTCTACGGCGAGGTGTGCGGAGTGCATTCTTCCCGCCGCATTGATACGTGGCGCAATGCCGAAGGCAATATGAAACATGCCGAGCTGTGAGGGTTCAACCTTCATGAGTGAAAACATCGCCAGTAAATTGGCCCTGGGCTTTGTGCGCATCCGCAGCAACCCTTCGCGAACCAGCGTCCGGTTTTCGTTTTCAAGAGAGACCATATCAGCCGCTGTGGCAATAGCAACAAAGTCCAGATATTTCTGCCAGCTCTCCGGATCGGCATGACTACGCTCGGCAATAGCCTGAATAAACTTGAACGCCACACCGCACCCGCACAACTCCCGGAATGGGTAGGTTGAGCCAGGAACCTTGGGATTCAAAATAGCGTAAGCCGGAGGCAGCTTGTCGGGTTCATGATGGTCGCAGATGATGACATCAATGCCGTGGGCTGCACATCTCTGTATCGCATCATTGTCGTTTATACCACAATCGACCGTCACAAGAAGGGTAACGTTGCGCTCGACAACAGAGTCAATTCCCTCTATCGACAGGCCATAGCCCTCCGTAAAGCGGTCATTGATATAGTAGGAAACCTCAGCGCCCTGCTCTTTTAAAAAAAGCAGGAGCAGCGCCGTTCCGGTTGTGCCATCAACGTCATAATCACCATAGAGCATTATTTTTTCGTGCTCCCGGATGGCCCGCAACATTCGCTCGACCGCACGCTCCATATCTTGCATAAGAAAGGGAGAGAGGAGATCAGGGATGGAGGATCGGAAATAGTGCTTTGCCTCCACGTATGTCTGAACACCACGGTTGAAGAGTGCCCTTGCGACAGGCATACTGACATTGATGGCCTCTGAAAGAACAACTACCGCCTGTTCATCGGGAGAGCGAAAATTCCAGCGGTATCGTTTCATGAAAAATTGAAAAGAGGAGTAATGAAAAGAAGCTCAATTTAGGGAAGAGTTCACCATTTTCTGAAAAAAAACATTTCACCAAAGATCTGCCCGCTTATGCACTTGAAAGAGGCTTTGAATATCCCTACATTGAAGTTCGAACAATATGCCTTGTTTATCGATCAATAAACGAATACTAACCATCCGGAAAAGAGAACATGAGTAATTTGATTACGATTGAACGCCACATCCTTGAACAGCAGAAATTTTTTCCCGAAGCACACGGTGAACTTACCGACCTTCTCAACGACGTGGCCTTTGCCGCAAAACTTGTAAGAAAAGAGGTTGTCCGAGCAGGACTGGTCGATATTCT
>CAINOO010000080.1 GCA_903851535.1 uncultured Chlorobiaceae bacterium
GGGAGAAACCGGTGGTGCTCTTTGTGAACGGATGGGCGGTCTCCTCCCGATACTGGAAACCGGTAGTCAACATTCTCTCGGCCAATTACCGCTGCATTACCTACGACCAGAGTGGTACGGGAAAAACGATCATCAAGGGGTACAATCCGACCTTTACCATTCAGGGGTTTACCGATGAGGCGGCAGAACTTATTGAACATCTTGGCCTGCACACCTCAAGAAAACTGCATATTGTCGGCCACTCGATGGGCGGGATGGTTGCAACTGAGCTCTGCATGCGCTATTCCAAAGCACTGGTTTCAGCCACCATCATTGCCTGCGGCATTTTTGAAGAGACGGCATTTACTTCTCTGGGTCTCTTTTTTCTTGGCGGGTTGATCGATTTTTCCATGAATTTCCGCTCCATCTTTCAGCTCGAACCGATGAAAAACATCTTTATCAAACGGGCTGCCACAAAAGAGATTAGTAAAGAGTACCACGATATTCTTATCGAAGACTTCACGCAGTCCGACAAGGAGGCAACCAATGCAGTCGGGAAATTTTCGATAGATCGTGAGGTACTGAGAAGATATACCCGTCATGTGCTTCTGGTCTCTTCCCCGATGCTCTGTTGTGTCGGGATGGCTGATCATACCATTCCTCCCGAAGGTACCATCACGCTCTATGAAACACGCATGGCCAAATCTTCTGCACCGACCAGTCTGGCAAAATTCACGGAGCTTGGCCATCTTCCTATGCTTGAAGAGACAGCCCTGTTTGCCGCTGAGCTTAAAAAACATTTTGAATTTGCGGAACAATTTTATAAACAGAGTCCGCAATAAACTGCATGGCGGCGAGGAGAAAACCACAATCTCATGACCGTCTGTGTAAACCTGAAGATTACTTGCTACTGTGAAAAAACTATTGACCAAGGCCTTTTTTTTGCTTTTTGCGACGCTCATTGCCATAACGGTGACGGCTCCCAAGGCCTCTGCTAAAGGCTCTTTTCTTGGACTTCCAAGCCTTGAAGAGCTTGAAAATCCCAATCCGGATCTTGCCTCTCTTGTCTATTCGGAGGACGGCGTACTGCTGCACAAGTTTTTCCTGAAAAACCGCACGTTCATTCCGCTGAAATCCATTCCGATGTCGACGCGCTACGCACTTATCGCGACTGAAGATGTCAATTTTTACAGCCACTGGGGAGTTGATGTCAGGCGGCTTGTGCTTGCAATGGGTGAAAATATCCTCAAGGGACGCTCCCGCTGGCAGGGAGCAAGTACCATCACCCAGCAGCTTGCCAAAAATCTCTATCTGACCCAGGAGAGAACGGTCAGCCGAAAGGTCAAGGAGCTCATTACCGCCATTGAGCTGGAAAAAACCTATACGAAGGATGAGATTCTGGCACTCTATCTCAACACTGTCTATTTCGGATCCGGCGCTTATGGCATTGAGACTGCGGCCCAGACCTATTTCGGAAAATCTGCCTGGTTGCTGACACTGCCGGAAAGTGCAACACTTATTGCAACACTGAAAAGTCCTACAGCCTACAACCCTGCAAAGTTTCCCGCAAGTGCCCTGGCTCGGCGAAACCTGATTCTCTCCCAGATGGAAAAGGTAAACTTCATTACCCCTGCACAGGCTGCAAAGGCAAAGCAGAGCCCTCTGCGCCTGAAATACAATCCGGCAGACCATCAGGGAATGGCTCCCTATTTTACCGAGTATATCCGCCAGACGTTAAAACCCTCTGCGACCGGGGGAAATGCCAATCTTTTCCGCGATGGCCTGACCATCCAGACAACGCTCGACAGCCGGATGCAGAACTATGCCCAGCAGGCTGCGGCAGCCCATTTGGCCGACCTGCAGGCGGCATTTGACCGCTCATGGGTATGGCCTGAGTCGCTCAAAAATCAGATGATCATGGAGAGCGAACGATTCAAGGGGTTGAAAGAGAGCAGGCTCACCGACGAGAAGGCAATGGCGCAAATCAAGGCCGACAAGGTATGGGTGAGTGAACTGCTGAAAGAAAAAACCAGGATACAGGTGGCATTGGTGGCCATCGACCCGACAAACGGTCATGTCAAGGCATGGGTTGGGGGGAACAAATTCTCGCCCGATGAGTACAAGTATCAGTTTGACCATGTCTGGCAGGCAAGACGGCAGCCCGGTTCAACGTTCAAGCCTTTTGTCTATACCGCTGCTATCGACAAGGGATTGCCCGCAAACTTCCAGGTGCTTGATCAGCCCCTTACCTTCACTATTGGCAATACGGTGTGGTCGCCAAGAAACTCTGACGGTTCGTCTGGCGGGATGACAACACTCCGCTCAGCTCTCACCCAGTCGCTGAACCAGGTGACCGTAAGGCTGGCTTATGAGCAACTGTCAACGCCGGAAATCATCAGTTATGCGAGAAGAATGGGCATCACTTCGCCCCTCGACTCAAACCTCTCGCTCGTCCTTGGAACGTCGGTTGTCAGCCCGCTTGAACTGGCCGGAGCATTCTCGACCTTTGCAAACAACGGCATCTGGCAGGAACCGGTCTCCATTTTAAAGGTTGAGGACAAGCATAGCCGTCTAATATCGGAGTACATTCCGAACCGCCGTTTTGCCATCGACCCTGCCACCAACTTTGTGATGATCTCGATGCTCAAGGATGTGATCAATAAGGGTACCGGTACAGCCGTTCGCTCCCGTTACGCCTTCAACATGGAGGCCGCAGGCAAAACCGGCACGACCCAGAGTATGAGGGATGCCTGGTTTGCAGGCTTCACACCGCAACTTGTCGCTGTTGTCTGGACAGGATTTGATGATGAGCGCATCAAGTTTACCTCGATGGAGTATGGCCAGGGTGCGCGGGCAGCACTTCCCATCTGGGCCGGCTTCATGAAACGCTGTTACAGTGACCCGTCGCTAAAACTCCAGAACAGGAACTTCTCTATTCCTGAGACCATTCTTGCCGTTCCGATTTCAGCACAGAACAACAGGCCTTCGGATATGGGCGAGAGTGATGCCTATATCGAGTATTTCACACCGAAGGGCTTCCAATACTATCAGGCCCATCCGGTACAACAGAACAATGGAACAGCCTCCCCGACAGAGGGAGATAGCACTGCTGCCAGAAGCGGCAATGGCATACCCGAGCTGCAAAATGCTTTTCCGGCAGAACAGCCAAAAGAGGAAAAAGTCTTCTGATTTTATGTTTATCTAACTGTACAACCGCTTTTTTATGCAATCGGTACTCGTTCTTGATTTTGGGTCACAATACACGCAGCTTATTGCCCGTCGTGTCCGCGAACTGGGCATCTATTCTGAAATTCTTCCCTACAATGCCTCACCGGAAAGCATCAGGGAGCACAACCCGAAAGCCATTATTCTTTCGGGGGGACCGACGAGCGTCTATGACGAATCGGCCATTCTGCCGGATGAAGGAATCTTTTCACTCGGTATTCCCATACTCGGTATCTGCTATGGGCTGCAAGCTATCGCAAAACATTTCGGAGGAGAGGTCGCCAGTTCGGCAAAGCATGAGTTCGGACGTGCGAAAATTCTGGTCAACCATGACGGTGAACATGAGAGCCCCCTCTTCCGTAACATTCCTGATTCTGATGTCTGGATGAGCCACGGCGACAAGGTGGTGCGGCTTCCTGAAGGGTTCAGGATAACGGCCAGCAGCGACAACTCTGAAATGTGCGCTTTTGAAAGCTTCGGCCAGAAAGGTGCGCTGAAAATTTACGCGCTGCAGTTTCACCCCGAGGTGCAGCATACCCTCTATGGTAAACAGCTTCTCTCAAACTTTTTGATCGATATTGCGGGAATCAAGCCTGACTGGTCATCGAAAAGTTTTATTGACCACCAGATTGCCGAAATCGCCCGCAAAGCGGGCAAAGAGAGTGTAATCTGCGGCATCAGCGGCGGGGTTGACTCCACCGTTGCTGCGGTCATGGTCGGCAAGGCAATCGGCAAGCAACTGCACTGCGTCTTTGTCGATAACGGCCTGCTGAGAAAAAATGAGGCTACAAAAGTGATGAGCTTTCTCTCAACACTTGGCCTCAGAGTGAGCCTGATTGATGCCTCAGAACTCTTCCTGAAGCGGCTAAAAGCGGTCGCCTCTCCTGAAAAGAAGCGCAAAATAATCGGCCGTACCTTTATCCAGATCTTCGAAGAGCAGATGATGGGTGAAAAATTTCTGGTGCAGGGCACCCTCTACCCTGATGTTATTGAGAGTGTGAGCGTCAAAGGCCCTTCGGAAACCATCAAGTCGCACCATAATGTGGGCGGACTGCCAAAACGGATGAAGCTCAAGCTGATTGAACCACTCCGCGAGCTCTTCAAGGATGAGGTGCGTGCCGTTGGCCGTGAACTCGGCATCGCTGAGGATATTTTGATGCGCCACCCTTTTCCTGGCCCCGGCCTTGCCGTCAGGGTGCTCGGTTCAATCACCAAAGAGCGGCTCGACATTCTGCGGGATGCCGACGAAATCTTTATCGAAGAGCTGAAATCAAGCGGCCTCTACAGTCAGGTGTGGCAGGCGTTTGCCGTACTGCTTCCGGTTCAGTCGGTAGGCGTGATGGGCGACAAGCGTACCTACGAGAATGTTCTGGCGCTGAGGGCTGTCGAATCCACCGATGGCATGACGGCAGACTGGGCACCGTTACCACATGATTTTCTTGCCCGCGTTTCAAACCGCATTATCAACGAGGTGCGCGGGATTAACAGGGTTGCCTATGACATTTCATCGAAACCGCCGGCAACCATTGAGTGGGAATAACGGTACCGATCGGAATCTCTTTAATAGACAAACCATGCCTTTAAGCACCATGTCAGCAAAATCATTACATAGAACGCTGGTCGCTTCGCTTCTCTTGCTTTCGGGCCTTTCGCCTGCCGTAGCACAACTTCATGCGGAGCCATCGGTTGCCCTTGCAAAAAAAGAGACCGGCAACATCGATCTCGCTGCAGCCAAAGCCCTTTTTGACACTCATTCGGCATGTTTTGTCGATGCACGTTCCGAGTATTCCTATTACAATTCACATATTAAAGGAGCCTGGACTCTTTCTGAGAGCCGCTTTGACGAGCAGTTTCATGAATTCAGGGGAAAAATGCCCGTAACCACCCTTATTGTCGTCTATTGCATTGGGCCCAGTTGTCCAAAAGCCCGTCATGTTGCTGAAAAGCTGAAGAAAAACGGTTACAGGAATGTCAAGGTTTTTTCAGGTGGTCTCGTCGAGTGGTCGCGGGCAGGCTTCCCGATAGAAGGATGAGCTTATTTAACAAAAAAACGCCTATGACGGGGATTGTTTTGCCATCAGCATTGATCACAGGCCTGAGGCTGTTGCTCGGCCTACTCTTCATCATGTCGGGAGGTGAAAAACTCCTTGACCTGAAATATTTCTCTCTTGTCATCGCGGAATACCAGCTTCTACCTTCACTGCTCATCCCCGCCATTGCGCTTTTCGTCTCCCTGTGTGAGCTGCTGTGCGGTACCATGCTTCTTCTCGACCTCTTCTCGCGAATCGGTGCCTCGGTCATGCTCTGCATGATGGCAATCTTCATCGCTGCCATGACAAACAATTTGATGCGGGGGCTCGATCATGACTGCGGCTGTTTCGAGTTTCTTGCCCAATGGTACGGACTGAAAGAGGAGATCGGAATCGGCCCGATTGTTCGTGACATTCTTTTTTTCATCTTGTTACTGCCCGTTACGTTGCTTGGCAGCAACAGAATTCCCTGGAAAAAACAGCAGTCGAAACCTCCGGCGAACACCAAAGCGTAACACCTGCCCTTCAACTGTGCGAATATCAATGCTCTCTCAATGATGAAAAAGATCGCTGTTATACTGGTTGCGCATGGAGAGGCTGAAACAGAGAGTTTTTTTGAGAATTTCTCCATGATTCGCCACACCCTCGCATACGCTGGAGAGGTGATGAAGCTGCCCCGTCCATTGCAGCTTGTGGCATCTCTGGTTGGAGGCATCAAAAACAACGTAACTTTTCGTGCACAACAATACCGTTCACCGCAGAACAGGATCACCCGGCAACAGGCTTCGCAACTCCAGGAGAAGCTCAACGGAGTCGTGATGCCTCACCAGATCAACTTTGACGTGTATTCGGCTTTCCATGCCACCCCGCCATTCGTTCAGAATATTGTCGAACAAACGAGCGGCCATGACCTCCAGTTATTGGTCTCCCTGTCGCCCATTGATAATCAGTTGACTTCCGGTAACCTGCAGCGGCTCTCTGAACGATGTTCGCCTCTCAACAGGCAGCGCTGCCCTGTTGTCGTACACGGTTTCTGGAAAGATGCCGGGCTGCGGAAAGTCTGCCTCGACCACGTGTTCCACCACGGGAAAACTGTCAACGGATCGGTGCTGGTTCTGGCGTTTCACGGCACTCTCGTCAAGGATACAAAAGGAGAGGTGCCGACGTTTCATACTGGTCTGAAAGAGATGCAAGAGATGGGCAGTACGCTTCGCAATGCGATCCTTCTTGATCCTCGCAACGGTTATGACCGTGTTGAAATAGCATACCTTAACCATGACGTGGGAGGAACCTGGACCAAGCCCTCTCTCGGAGAATCCTTAAAAGCTCTCTCATCAAGAGGAGCCAGAGATGTGGATATTTTCAGTTGTGGTTATTTTTCTGATGGAACGGAGACGATTCTGTACGCGCAGAAAGAAGCTGCTGCAAGTTCTGTGGAATCAATCAGATTTTTGCCTTGCCTTAATGATTCTGAGGCTTTCGCCGACTTTCTTGCAGAAAAGGTTGCAGCGGTTGTATCATCTTTGCCTGACCACTGGACAGTATAGCGCATGAAACCGTTGAAGCCAAGAGGTTCCGGGTGCCAACAGGATGAGTACGTTCATGAGTCAAGCAGGCCAATGCCTTTTACTATTCTGACTTTTCATTGGCTTGGGCCTGGGCCTTGGCGACCACCTTTTGATGCGATGCGACCATCTGTTTTTTTATCATCTTGTCGAACTTTTTCCGAATGGGGGGCAGGTTAACAAACGGGGCGACGAAAGTATTCAACAGGACGGTGTTAAGTTCTGCCAAGGGAAAAGTCTCGTAAATGCCCATGCGGCGAAAAGCTCGGTGATCGGCGGCGAAAACGGTACGCAAGCGACCATAAACATCATCGCGGAAGATGTTCATGCCTCCTACTCCGAGGAAGGTCTGCGGGCGAAGGTAGCCAGCCTCGGCGTAGGCCAGTGCGCGGGCCATCAACTGGTCGAGCAGGCGGTCGAGGTCGGCAGCAGTGCCGCTTTCATCGCTGACAACGCCAACAATATTGGCCCCCTGAAACTCAAAGAAACCGCTGAAAATCTCCATCAGGTTGGGTACCTGGCTGAATGGGCCAGAGATGACAAAGGCCACCTGCTTGCCGACCAGTACCGGGGTGTGGGTATTGAAAAAGATGCGGTCAAAAAACATCTTCCAGCGTGAGGAGAGGTAGCGGTCAACCATTCGCCCGGCATAGATGATAACGTCCGCTGTCATAACGGTCGCTTTGTAAAATTCGATGAACCCGTCTTTGCCCGTGAAAGCGCAGTGGTAGTTTCCGCTACATTCCAAACAGCCCAGGCAACTGGATTTGATATCAATGTCATGAATATTGACCACGGTCACTTCTCCTGCCAAAGCACTGCGGCAGCGCGCCACCATTTTCGCCAGATTACTGTCGGGCTGCTGCTCATCATGCAGGATGACCACCTTCTTCCCAGCGGTGGCGACCGGGTTGGGCGGAAGCTCAGGCTGATAAGAAAAGTCGCGATGGGTCAAGGGCGGATATTGGCGCTGGGTGGGCACCTGGTTCTGGACAGCGTCCAGGAACTGCTGGCCGAACCGGACGAGCTGCCGACGACCTTCTTCCTTGAGCAGGTCATGCATATCGGGCGAGAACGAGTCGACAAAGCGCATTTTCAGGTCGTCGCAGATGGCATGGATGTAATGGTGAGCCGTGTGGTCAAAGAAGTGGATGGATGTAGAGAGCGAGGCGGCGTATTTGCCGGCAAAGGCGGCCTCTGCGCCGCGTTCGAAGATCAGTTCGATGAAGCGTTTGTAGTGCGCATGAACAATGAGGATATAGAGGGGAAAGCTCCACAGGACTGCATCTGAGGCACGCACCTGGTCAATGACCTGGTTGAAAAGGGCCTGGTTGGTTTCGAGCCGCTTGATTCGTTGAGCGATATGGATGATGTTAAACTCATGCTGCGGATAGAGCTTGGCCAGATAGGCCACCGACTGGAGGGTTACGCTCAACTCTCCCTTTGGACTACCATTGAGAACGGTGATTTTCATGGTGATTTCTCCTTTATTACTATCCAGCCTGATACTTGCCAATTAGGGTTTTGAGCGCTTTATCGGACGATTGGCTGGTATGGTCAATCAGAACCTGCTACTGAAAACTAACGTGTGGCTTTACTCCCAAAACAGCTCCGACACGACGCAAAAATGCCAGACTGACGTTTCTGTACGTTCCAGATTCCAAACGGGAAATCGCAGCTTGTGACGTATGCGCCTGACGTACAAGCTCTTTTTGAGTCAGACCGGCAGTCAAGCGAAGAGGGATAATCTTTGTTGCGACATCAAATTCCTCTTCAAGAGCTTAATACTCTTTTTTGAAATCTGCATCCTTAGGATTCTCTGCCGCTTTTTTCTCGCTCTACCAAAGCGGCAAAAATGGCTACCAGGTCATAGTTGAATCGGGCAGCATGAGCTTTTCGGTGCGCTCCGACCTCTTCCACAACAGGATCATCAATCATTGTTTATATACTCCTGATTCTTCTGGTGAACAAAGAATGGGGCAGATATAGCCACTTGTTTCAATGACTTTTACACTTTATTAAACAAGTTTGGTGAATAATTTTACTCAAGATGAAGTTCGTTAAACTTCTTCTCTTTTCCAATAAGAAGAGCAGGACGGTGTGCGATTGCTGTTGATCGGGATGGTCAGAGCTTCCCTCATCGA
>CAINOO010000081.1 GCA_903851535.1 uncultured Chlorobiaceae bacterium
CCACTGTTTTCAATCTGGGCGTTATAGGTGCTTTTGTCAATGTTGAGCGCCACCAGTCCGCCGGGGTCAATGTTGATGGTAATTTTCTCACCGGCAGCCATTCCTGTTGTTCCTTTGGTGACAAGGGTTCCACTGTTTGTGATGGTACGCTCTCCAATCAGCGCAATAAATCCTCCGTTCACCTGACCCTTGTTCACCAGCGAGGCGTTCGGGCCATTCTTGTAAAAGCTGTACTTTCCTGCAAGAAAGTCGCTGTCGCTTATTGCCAGAGTTGAGGCCACCAGCCCTCCAACGTTGATGCTGGAACCGGGGGCAAAAAGAATGCCATTCGGGTTCACCAGAAAGATTTGTCCGTTTGCCATCAGTGTACCCCATATTGCAGAAGGATCATTTCCTGTAACCCGGTTGAGCAGGATGGCGCGGGTGTCGGGCTGGGTAATGTTGACCGCTTCACCGTGCTCAATGCCAAAGGCGCTCCAGTTGATGATGGCACTCCTGCTTCTCTGTTCAATCTGCATTGCCGAGGTCGATGGCGTGCTGATTATTGCCTGCCCGGCAGCGACCGTCCCCGCCACGGGGAGCGCAAAAGCGTGATAACCCGTCAGTAATGAGAGTGCTACAGCGGCAGTCGCAATCCAGCTCTCCCTGGAATTGCTTCCGATAAGGCGACAGGTGGAGTTCATCAGGTCTCCTGTGGATTCGTGTCATGGTATGACAGATGCTTCACATTCATACACCAACACTGTCAAAATACAAAAAAAATAAAAATTAGTTATCGTTTTTTGTGATATGGCAGTATTACGTTGTTTTCTTTCCGCATAAATGTTCAGGGAGTTGATGCGCTTGTTGTTGTTTCAGAAAGGATTACAGCTCATGCGGGTGTGACACAGCCCTCTTTGGAGATCAACCAGCGGGTGGTCACCTGGCAGAAATGAGGGCGCGTCAAAAGGTCAGGGGCTCAGGGACGAAAGGTGTTGCGGATATGTTCCCGGTAAAGGTCAAGGCGCTGACGGATTTCATTCAGGTGATCGCCACCGAGCTTTTCAAGCAGTGCATTGGCGATGACCGGGGCCAGAACAGCCTCGGCTACGACTCCGGCAGCGGGTACTGCGCAGGTGTCGCTCCGCTCAAAACGTGACGGAGTTGGTTGCAGGGTTTCAATATCAAAGGAGCGAAGGGGGGTGAGCAGCGAAGAGATTGGCTTCATGGCTGCCCGAAGGTGGATGGTTTGCCCGCTCGACATGCTCCCTTCAAGGCCACCGGCGCGGTTTGTTTTTCTGCTCAGCCCCTCTTCCGCGGAGAGGTGAAATTCGTCGTGTACCTGTGAGCCCGGCTTCCCTGCATTTTCGAAGGCGGTACCGATCTCAACTCCCTTTATGGCCTGGATGGAGATGATCGCTGCTGCAAGTGCGGCATCAAGACGCCGATCGTGCTGTACATAGCTGCCGAAGCCGAGGGGTAAACCGGTGATAAAGATTTCGATGATTCCTCCAAGGGTGTCCCCCTTTTCACTGGCGGTATCAATGGCGGCAAGAGCTTTTGTTTCAGTCGCCTTGCCGAGCATGCGTACTGGCGATAGATCGGCCTGGCGCGCGACGGCTTCAGCTCCTTCGTTAAGGAGTTCGGCAAGCTTCCCGTCAGGGGAGGGCTCTGCTGCCGATCCAATGGCTGATATGTAGCTGCCGATTTCAATGCCGAGTGCCTTGAGAAAGAGCCGTGCAACTGTCCCTGCGGCCACTCTTGCGGCCGTCTCCCGCGCTGATGAGCGTTCAATGACCGGGCGGATATCGTCAAAATCATATTTGATCCGTCCTGCAAGGTCAGCATGGCCCGGTCTTGGAATAGTTATTTTCGCACACTCTTCATCGGGTTTTTCAAACTGGGACATGGTAGTTGTCCAGTTTTCCCAGTCGCGGTTTTTGATGACGAGCGCAATGGGGGAACCAATGGTTTTGCCGAACCGGATGCCGGAGAGTACCTCTGCCTGGTCGCTCTCAATTTTCATGCGCCCGCCGCGGCCATGCCCCTGCTGACGGCGTGCCAACTGGTTGTTGATCTCTTCACGGGTGATGGTTACGCCGGCTGGCATGCCTTCTACTATTGCCGAAAGTGCCGGTCCGTGCGATTCTCCCGCAGTAAAGTATCGTATCATTTTAATTTAACAGTACAAAGCCTGGCTGCGAAATGTAACCCGCAGCCGGGCTTTCATGAAATGGAGTACTCTTTTTCAGAGAGAGAATCAGCGAAGTATTTTCGCAGCTTCTTTTGCATAGTAGGTAAAGATAAGGTCTGCACCGGCCCGTTTCATGCAGAGCAGCGATTCCATCATGACTCTTTTTTCGTCGATCCATCCCCGTGCTGCTGCCGCCTTGACCATGGAGTATTCGCCGGAGACATGGTAGATGGCTACCGGAGTGTCAAAGCGCTCTTTGGTGCGGTAGACAATGTCAAGATAGGCAAGACCGGGCTTTACCATGACGATATCGGCACCTTCCATGATGTCGAGTTCGATCTCTTTCATGGCTTCATCGGTATTGCCGGGATTCATCTGGTAGGTGGTCTTGTCACCAAACTGTGGTGCCGAATGGAGGGCATCACGGAAAGGACCATAGAAGCTTGATGCGTATTTTGCTGCGTAGGAGAGAATACCGACATCGGAGAAGTCCGTGTCGTCAAGTGCCTCACGGATGGCACCGATACGGCCGTCCATCATGTCGCTCGGAGAGACGAAATCAGCCCCTGCGTTGGCATGGGAAATTGCCATTTTACAGAGCACCTCAACGGTTTCGTCATTGAGAATAATGCCGTCCCGTACCAGACCATCATGGCCAAAGGGAGTGAAGGGGTCAAGGGCGACGTCGGTCATGATACAGAGATCGGGAACCTTTGCCTTAATGGCGCGGATGGCCTCCTGAATGATACCGTACTCATTGTAGGCTTCGCTGCCATCTTCGGTTTTGACTTCAGGAATACCAAAGAGGTCGATCGACTGAATTCCGAGATCCCAGAGCTCCTGGCACTCTCTTACAGCATTGTCAATTGAGTAGCGAAAGCTTCCCGGCATGGAAGAGACCTCTTCAACGACGTTCGTTCCCGGACAGACAAAGAG
>CAINOO010000082.1 GCA_903851535.1 uncultured Chlorobiaceae bacterium
CTTAAAGTCCGCAAAATCGAGCGTATGCTGGCGCAAACCTGCAACGGTTTCAGCAACGGCATCGGCAACCTCTTCGATAATGAGTTTTGCTTTTGCTGGTTGAAGATTACAGTGCATTTTTGCGAAGGCAATGAGTTTTTTTGCTGCGGGAAAGCGCTTGCTGCCGTCCAGAGTAAGCGCCAGAGTGTCTTTTTTGATATATGCTGTTGTTGAAACGATATCGAAAGCAGGGGCAAGGCGCACCGGTTTGTTTGATGCCGTGTAGAGTACACCGAAATTCTTGAGATGGGCATCACCGTTCCTCACGATACAAGAGAGTGTGAGTGAACGGAAGTAAACCTCCAGGGCAGAGGCCTGAAGCTCAGGAGAGACAAACTGGCGAATCCGTTTGGCCAGCTTTTCATAGCTCCCGTCATACTTCTCTGCCGTGCCGATACCATTCAGGGAACAGAAATCTTCAAACCCAAGATACTCTCCCTCCTCTGTCCGGTCAAACCTCTTGACCACCAGGAACTGGTTGTTGTCCGACAGAGTACATTCCGGCACTTCCAGCCCGCTTCGACGGGCAGCAGTCATGCAGAAAAACTCGTTAGCGGCCAAATGGGGATATTCATTGCGGTTCCAACCCTTGACGATATGAGTAGCTCCTTTCACCGTAACACGGGACTGAGCAAAAGATTCCCCCTCTCCATGTACACCGTCCCTGATCAGTACCTTGGGTTGCACTCCAGAGACACCTGAAACCGTAGAAAAACGCTCCAGGAGATCGATCAACAACTCTTCCGACCCATCATAGGCTATCAGTTCCGAAACACTTTGCAAAGGAACCTGATCAATCACACCGGGATCGTTGGCAAAACGCAACCTGCCAATCTGCGAACGCCCGACAACCTCCAGCAAGGAGAGTGCATCAAAGCCCTTGACACGCTTTCGGAATGAGAGTTCGATCGACTCCCGCAGCCTGCCTTCGGGCAGATTCATTTGAAAGACAGGATGTAACCCGTTCTGGTACCGATAACTTTCCAGTGACCACGGCATCGTCAGAGAAACATCCTCACCGGGCTGAATTGCTGAACGATAAGCGAAGGTAGAAGCACCAGCTTCACGTGAGTGGCGATCGAGTGAACCGACCACATGAGGAGTAACCCATACATCCAGCATCCTAATTCTCCCGTTCGGTTATCAGCTCATGCAAGGTTGGACGCTGTGAAGCATCTTTTACGGTGAGCTCAAGCCCAAGTGTTGCACAGATGGCCATAACCTTCCGTATACCAATTTCCGGCAGTTTGCCATTTTCAAAACGGCTTAGCGTTACGCGGCTCATTCCATTGGTGCCGGCTACCTGCTGCTGTGACAATCCTAACGTTTTCCTTCGACGGTGAAGCAACTCGCCAATTTCCTGAATATCGCTCATCACTGTATCGTATATACTACATTCACGCACTTTTTCTTTTAAAATGTAGCGTATACTCTTCACTTCAGCAAATTGTTTCTACAATATAGAATGCCTTATAAGGGATAATTGAACATCTTAAAATTCAGATACTCTGTGTTACTCATCGCCCCCCTTCAGCAAATCCTCGGCAATTGTTCACCAAGGGGAAGGTCAATAATGCGCTGGCTGCCGAAGGCGGTGCGCATCACCACCATGCCGGGGTGAAGGTCAACTACCGATCCGATGATGACGGCATCGCGACCTTCTGCAAAGGAGCGCATCACCTCAAGAACCTGCGCTGCATCTGCGGCGGCAACGACTACAACGAGTTTGCCTTCGTTGGCGACGTGGAGAGGGTCGATGCCGAGCAGTTCGCAGGCACCGCGCACATCTGCTTTTACGGGAATGGTTGTTTCATTGATGGCTATTCCGACGCCGGAGGAGAGGGCAAGCTCGTTCAGGGTGGCGGCCACTCCTCCCCTTGTGGGGTCACGCATTGCATGAATTGCGGGCGCAACGTCGAGCATGGCGGCAATCATGCCACTGAGCGCTGCGCAGTCACTCGTGATGCGTGACTGGAAGGAGAGCCCTTCACGCGAGGTCATGATGGCCATGCCGTGATCGCCCACGGTGCCTGAAAGAATGATGCTGTCTCCCGCTGCCAGGTTACGGCAGGAGAGGTTGACCCCCTCCCTGATAACGCCAATCCCCGAGGTGTTGATGAAGAGCTTGTCGCACTGCCCTTTGCCGACCACCTTGGTGTCGCCGGTGACAATCATTACCCCCGCTTTCCGTGCGGCCTCGGCCATGCTGATGACAATGGTTTCAAGATCAGCGAGCGAAAATCCCTCTTCGATGATGAAGCCTGCGCTGAGATAGAGGGGCCGCGCCCCACCAACAGCCAGATCGTTGACCGTACCGTTGACCGCCAACTCGCCGATGGTGCCGCCGGGAAAAAAAATCGGACTCACTACATAGCTGTCGGTGGTAAAGGCCAC
>CAINOO010000083.1 GCA_903851535.1 uncultured Chlorobiaceae bacterium
GATCGCTTCGTCGAAGTTTACCACAAGATTGCTTCCAACGGCAACACCAGTAGCTCCATCGGCAGGCGTGAACGTGGTGATTGTTGGCGCAATGGTATCCGTGACAACGGCGGTCGTAGCCGCACTGGTCACGCTCTCGGCCGTTCCATGACCATCGGTATAGTTCACCGCCACGGTAACAAGCTTGCCAATCTGAGCACCTGCCAATGTCAGGGTGCCTGCTGTGGCACCGGTGATAGCCGTATGGTCTGCATACCATTGGTAACTGAACGTCCCAAGTCCATCCGCATCCGCCAACGCAGTAGTAACTGCTGCAAGTTGATGGTATTGCGTTGCTGTGCCGCTGATCGTCACTGCGCCTGTCGGAGCATCATTAACGTTAAGAACCGCCGTCGTAGGACTGCTGCCGACACTCTCGGCAGTACCGTGACCGTCGGTGTAGTTCGCTTTTACCGTAATGGCTTTGCCCACCTGCGCCTCGGCTAACGTTAACGTGTTTGCTGTTGCTCCGGCAATAGCCGTACCGCCAGCATACCACTGGTAGCTGATCGTTCCAAGTCCGTCCACATCCGCCAGCGTATGACCTGCCGTGAGCAGCTCGTTCTGGGTCGCTGTACCGGCAATCGTCACCACACCGGTAGGTGCGTGGTTAGTAAAAACTGTCCCTGTAGCCAAACTGGTCACGCTCTCCCGGGTACCATGACCATCAGTGTAACTTGCCGTCACCGTGATACTCTTGTCAGCATCGGCCACAGTCAAGAGATGGGTGCTCCCTGTTGCTCCGGCAATGGCCACACCGGCAGCATTCCACTGGTAACCGATCACGCCAAGTCCATCCGCATCCGCAAGCGTATTGCTCGCCGTAAGCGTCTGGCCAGTAGAGACAGTTCCGCTGATCGTCACGGCTCCTGTCGGAGCATCATTGACATTGACCACCGCAGCCGTTGCGCTGCTGGCCACACTCTCGGGAGTACCGTGACCATCGGTGTAGTTCGCTGTAACCGTAATGGCTTTGCCTACCTGCGCCTCGGCTAACGTCAGGGTGCTTGCTGTTGCTCCGGCAATAGCCGTACCACCGGCATACCACTGGTAGCCGATCGTTCCAAGCCCGTCAGCATCAGCGAGGTCGTTTGTTGCAGTGAGTTGCGCCCCCTGAATCGCTGTCCCGGAGATCGTTACCGATCCGGTGGGCGCATTGTTGGCGTTGTAAACAAGCGAGACTGTAGCGTCAGCAAAAACTAGCGTTTCAACACTTTTAAGTTGGAGCGTTAACGTGGTACCTTTCTTGCTGCTTGCTCCGGTCACCAAAATAAACCCATTGGAATCAACAGGATGGATTTGGAAATTTGCGATGGGATAATTCGCCAGATAATTGCTACCACTGCTACCGAGGGTCAGTTTGTCAGTTCCTGCCCCCCCATCCCAAATATAGGTATTGCCACTTCCCGGTTGACTACCGTTAAAAGAGGCTAACGTATAATTCTGATTTCCGGCTAATGCTGGCAAGGAATAAGTAGTCGCCATTATGCCCTCTCCTTTTTTATTAATTTATTGACACATATCTGATTCTGAACAAGCTGGTGGCATGACGGAGCTTTCGAAAGAAAACATCTTTAAAAAAGCAATACAGCACCATAAAACAATAAAAACTTCCCCATAATAGCCCCGTTGACCTTAAAGTATTATTAATGGAATCTTAAATTTTGCCTAAAAAAAACAAGCCACCCGACCCACTTGCAGGGATCGGGTGGCTTACATGGATGATGTAACGCCTTACGAAAGTCAGAACTCCCGTGAAAGGCCAACCTGGAAGAACGATGCACTGAAAGGTGCAAGTCCCGGATCGCCGCCGCCAGTCATGCTCCAGCCTGCGCGCTGCTCATAATTTTCATACTTCACATCAACCAGCCACTCTTTTGCAATCCGCTTCGACACCTTGATGCCAAGCGTGAGCGCTCCGTAGGATGAGAGCCGCTGATCCAAAGAGATATATGACCCGGCACTATAAAGGTTGTCAGCCTCAGGAGGAGGCATGGTAGGATCTTCAGCAGGGTTTGTCGGGCAATAAAAGTCGGCTGCTGTCTGGGAAGAGAAGCGCACCGAAGGAGTCACCGTCCAATCATTCGGCAGCGACTGAAGATATTCCAGCCCAAACGTATGCGCCCTGATACCGAAGGTGTCGGTATAATAGCGATACGAAAGATGGCTCGTGCCATCAATGCCATCAAAATGGTGGTTCCAGCGGGTCATCACCGTTTTGCTCTCCTTCCTGTCCGGTCTCCGTTCCAGCCACTTGTAGGGATCATTGAAATAGCCTTTGCCCCTTGAATAGCCAAGGTTCACCTGCACAATATCCTGCTTGGTCAAGACCTGTGTCACGCCTACCAGCCCCGCAACAGTTCTTTTTGCCATATTTTGGGCAATAGAATTGCTTGAGTTGATCGTATCCGTGGTATAGCTCCCACCAAAGGTAAAGGTTGTATTCTTGTCCTCGGTCGAAATGCTTCCCTGGGCAGAATAACCACGCGAAATGTAGTCGTTTTCCGAGGAATAGCTGGTGCCAGCGGTCACACTCCCTTTCGACAGATAACGGGTAACGCTCAGATCGCCGGAATAACGCTGCTCCTTGATTTTTGAAGCGCCTGATGTCCCGTCGGGTGCGGGCGGCTCAAGATAAGAGTGAAAATGCGGCGAGGCACCGGTAACTGAATCGTAGGTATAGGAGGTGCTGATCGACCACGTGCCAGCGATGGGAGCCATGGCCGAAACCGTGTAGGCATTAACACTCATCCGATCCGTGTCAGGCTGACTGTCTTCGTAATTAATGTATTTAAAGGCAACAATGCCGCGTTCCGGTGCCGCGTCTGCAAATGCTGTATTGGAGAGGGGCAGTGCCATGGCAGCAGCAACAAGGGCCGCGCCGAGCAGATGATTTTTTTTTGTCGGGAGTGATTTCATAGGAGTATCATGAAAATTAAAATTCAGGTTAATTGCAACCGCAACCGCCACCGCCTACCCCGGCACCGCCGGAAGCGGCCTCTTTGCTGCTGTAGATATGCTCAGTGTACTTGTTGTCAAGCGGATCGCCCTCAAAGGTCATCTCAGGCTTGGCGAGGGTCTCTTTTTCCCACGGCTGAACAGCC
>CAINOO010000084.1 GCA_903851535.1 uncultured Chlorobiaceae bacterium
ATTAAACAACATTTGCGAATTAAGGCGTTTTATGGAACTTCAGAAAACGCTGTTAAAACACAGATTTGGACAGCAATCTCAGTATATGTGCTTATTGCATTAATAAAAAAACGCATGAATTTAGATATATCTCTCTACACTTTTCTACAAATCCTGAGTGTCAGTGTTTTTGAGAAAGTCGATATAAATCAATTAGTTACGAATTCTGCTGGCACAATTGAGAACACCTATACTTCTAACCAGTTAGATTTATTTAACTTATAACCGGACAGTAGTGATTATTTGTTTGTCGAAATGTTCGATCATTACCGTTATCTTGCCAGCGTAATTAATCAGGCAGAGATTCGTTGAGCTCTTTTTCTTTTTTTTCTTCAGTATGACGAAACACCGCTCCCGTTACATTTTTATTTTTAATCCTGCAGCAGACAAGGGTCGTGCTTCGCGCAGGGCGGAATGGCTGAAAGCTCTCCTCTCTGGAAGGCAAGACTCGGCTCTTTACACAACAACCTATGCTGGACATGCGGGAGTTATTGCCCGTTCTGAGACAGGTACCGACACCTGTATGATTGCGTGCGGTGGTGATGGGACGCTTCATGAAGTGGTCAATGCTGTTGCCGGAAAAGGGGTTACGGTCGGGGTTCTGCCGATCGGGTCAGCAAATGATTTTATCAAAACACACCATCCCCAAAACAGGGTACACTCCGGGATCGACCATTTGTTTGATGCGCAGAGCAAAGCTGTTGATCTTGGCAGTGTCTCTTATGGCAATGCGAGGCATCGCTATTTTATCAACTCCCTCGGCATTGGATTTACCGGAAGAATTGCAAAAAGCGTTCAACGGTCAACCTGGTTAAAAGGCGAACTTGGTTACGTTTATGCGCTTGTCAGTGTGCTTTTTGGTTACGAGCCTTTACCAATGGGTATCAAGATAACCCTGGAGGATTCTTTCGTCGAACTGCACGAACCGGTTTTTGTTTTTTCTGTTTTGAATGGAAAAGTTGAGGGAGGTAAATTCAGGATAGCTCCTCATGCCGAGTTGTCGGACGGTTTGCTCGATGTCTGTATTCTCAAGGCGGTGCCAAAATATCAGTTTTTTGGTTATGTGCTCAAATATCTCCGTGGCACCCATATCACCGACTCACAGGTTCTCTACTGCAAGGCAAAGAGGGTTGAGGTAACGCTCAATGCTGCGGATGTTATGCATCTGGACGGGGAGGTCTATGATAATATTTCAGGCAGGATTGTGATTTCGGTTGTTCCACAGGGACTTTCTGTACAATAGATATCTCATGAAATCACGAGATCTGAAAGAAAGCTCTTGATTGACTGGTGTTTTCCAAGTCCAAGCTTTTTATGCATTCTGTAGCGGATGCTTTCCATGCCTCTTGTCGAGAGACCGATGGAGTGGGCAATTTCCGAGGTGTCGTAGTTCAACTTGACAAGCAGGCCTATTCTCAGTTCGCGAGGGCTGAGGTCGGGAAATTTTTTTTGCAGTGTAGCTATAAAAAGTGAATCGGATTTTGTCAGTTCAATGTCCGGCTGCTTTTCGATCGCCCCTTTATTAATAAGGTACAGGCAGGAGTTGGTGATGTCGTTTTTAACGTCGGGCTCAATTTCCAGTGAGCGTAGCTTGTCGAGAAGATCAAGCAACCTCTTTTTCTTGTCTGTAATGATCGCGGAGAATTTTGTCAGTTCCATATCCTGACTCGCAATTCTTCTTGTAA
>CAINOO010000085.1 GCA_903851535.1 uncultured Chlorobiaceae bacterium
GTCGGGTAGGGTGGCGCATCTCTGCGCCAGCCCCCCCTGAGAACCGTACTTGAAAGTTTCCCCTCATACGGCTCAAGCCTTTACAAAGGCACCTTATGGCACCCGGTTTCACCTCTGAGATAATCAGGATACGACCCGTTCTGACTTTTTGATGAGTTTTGGCTTTTGTTCGCCTGTCGGGCTACAAAGTACTTCTCCCATTTCTGGTCATGGGGGTTGGCATCCGCCTTGATTTTGATGTGCCGCCTGATTGGTGTATCGGATTCAAGCAGGAGTTTGATCTCTTTTCTCCCCGGCCTTTCCTCTTCGGCAGCGAACACCCAGTTTCGGGTACCCCTGGTTTTAAAATATTTCTCTTTAACCCATCGGGCTCCCTTGCTGGAATGTCTTCTTGTCGACCATTGCCAGAGCATTGACCAGACCTGTACATCAACATAAGAAAAGGTTTGTTTGGCAACCATACAGCGATGATAGTTTGCCCAACCTCGTAATATGGGGTTGAGCTTGTGTATCAGATTTACCTGCTTGATCGCTTTGTTTCCCTTGATGATTTCCTTTACCTTGTTAAGGTGAGCTTTAATGTTCGCTTTCGATGGTTTGATGAGCAGTTTTCCATTGTACTTGCGCATATTCCAGCCGAGGAAATCAACACCTTCCGTGATGTGCGTTATTTTGGTTTTTTCTGGAGAAAGGGTGAGTCCTCGTTCTGCCAGAAAATTGACCACGACAGGCATGACCTTTTCTTCCAGCCACTCTTTCGAGTTGCCAGTGATGATGAAGTCATCCGCATAACGTACCATGTGCATTTTCAGTCTTTTTTTCTGAGCCTTCGGAAATGCTTCCGCAAGTGCTTTTTCGAGACCGTCAAGCGTCATGTTTGCCAGAACCGGACTAATGATTCCGCCTTGAGGCGTTCCGGCTTCTGTGGGAAAGAGTTCGTTTTGATACACAAATCCTGCCTTGAGCCATTTCTGGAGTATCACTTTATCGGTTGGGATATGGGCGATCATCCAGTCATGGCTGATATTGTCGAAGCATCCTGAAATGTCAGCTTCAAGCACCCATTCCGCTTTGTTCTTTCCTGCAAGGCAGAGGAAACATGCTTCCCCTGCATCAGCGGTTGAGCGTTCTGGCCTGAACCCGTAAGAGTTCCTGTCAGCCGTGGTTTCGGCAACGGGTTCCAGTGCCAGTAGGTAAAGAGCCTGCATGGCACGGTCTTTCATTGTCGGAATACCCAGAGGTCTTGTCTTGCCATTTTTCTTCGGAATGAGAACTCTCCGAAGCGGGAGAGGCTGGTAGCCCCTCTTTTGCAACGATATTATCGCATTGGTCTTTGCTGACGGTGTATCCCAGATAATACGGTCTACACCAGAGGTTTTCTTTCCATCGTTCTCAGTCACCCGTTTGACGGCTAATGCTTTGCCGCTGAACGAATGGGTCAGCAACCATTGCAAGGCTTTTACCTTGCCATGTCTGCCCTCCTGTGTTGCCTTCACAATACGCGCTTGCAGCTTTCTTACCTGACGCCTGACCTCCACCCACTTGATGGTTTGCCAGCCGAGGCCGGATGGTGCACATGCCACTCTTCCTGCATTCATTTGCTTTCCTTCCGTTAGTAAAGTTCTGCCTGTTCTCTTGTGACGAAAGACCATAAGGAAGTCTGCCCGTTTTCACGTGGGGTGATGTTGCAACCCCTATCCGCCCGATTACAGGGCGGCATTCGCTTTCTCCTCGTTCCTCTACCCGCAACGCCATGATCTTTCCTTACGGTCAGATTTCCCTACCGGGCAGCTTTACGGGCTTACCGTGTTCCTTGTGGTGAAGAAATGAATGATTTAGGCTCTGTCTTTCCGCCGATGGGGTTATTGTCAGTGTGAATCCAGGGACTAAGGAGTTCACCTACCCATATACCTTTTGGTTCAAGCCTGTCAGCAACTTTGGCTTGTTGACTTTGACGGCGTTTATCAACAGTTCACATAAGTTAGCCATGTCATTCTGACCTTGCCCCTCTCCGCCTGTTGCTGGCAGATTCAGCTTCTCCTCGCGGGTCGGCTTACAGCTTTCTGCGGGTACGTTTACCAGTAGCTTCATACAAGGCAATTGTTTAACTTGCATGTACTGTCGGTCTCAACTGACTGAACAGTTGGTCTGTTTTATCAGACAACTCCACAACAAGACTTTCACGTCGCACA
>CAINOO010000086.1 GCA_903851535.1 uncultured Chlorobiaceae bacterium
CTGTCTCCCACGTAGAGAATTGAAGCGGGCTCTTCCTGGAGCATTCGGGCAACAAGCAGGGCACCTTCGGGGTCGGGTTTGTGGGCTATGGCGCTGTGATGGCCCATGACCACATCGAAATGCCACTCTTTGAGGAGTTCCTCTGCGCAGAGGCGGGTAAAGTGGTCAGCTTTGTTTGAAAGAATTGCTTTTTTGATACCGTGCTCTGAAAGGGTGTCGAGCATGGTGCTGATGCCGGGGTAGGGACGTGAGTGCCGGTTCCAGTTGTCGGCATAGTGCGTCATCAGATCCTTGAGCATAAGATCAATGATCTCAGGGGTTCCGGCCTCTTCGGGCAGTGCTTTTTTGATGAGTTCCCTCATGCCGTGGCCGACGAGAAAGCGGCATTCATCAACGGTATGGACGGGGTAATGGTGCAGGGCAAGGACGGTATTGAGGGTGTTGACAATATCCTGGAGGGTGTTAAGCAAGGTGCCGTCAAGGTCGAAAATAACTGCTTTGCAGGTCATGAGAGAGTTTTTCTTGTTTTGGTGAACCCGGGATGCACGTCACAGGAGCCATTGCTCTCATGCAACAAAAAAAAAGCACCCTATACCGACGGTATAAGGTGCTTCTTTGAAAAAAAAGCAGCTTACTTCTTGGCAGGGATAATGACTGCTGTTACGTTCTGTACTACCTGTCCAGCCGTGCATGTCACGTTCTGCAGCAACTGACCGGCGGTGCCAGTTACGTTCTGCAACAACTGACCAGCAGTGTTTGTTGCGTTGCCGGCAAGATCAAGAGCTGTTTTTGCAACTGGCTCAACAATTGATACAACAGCCTTTACACAGGTGCCGACCAAATCGACATTCTGCTGAAGAAGTTTGCCAGCGGTATCAAAAAGGTTGGTGAGTGCAACTGAAAAATCGTTGATTGCGTCGTTTGCCATGATGGTTATTATTTTATGGTTATTTGAAGATATGTTTTGGTCAAAATTTGTTGTGGTATTTGATTTACCTGAACGATTTTACCTTAATTTCAGAATTATTGTGCAATTTAACAAATTTAAGCAAGAGTTGCCAACATAAAACTGCTTTTGTAACACGTTTTCCTTCGTCCAGAGATGCCGGGGCAAAGATGAAATTTCAGAGTTCCCCTGTTGCTGCGTATCTTGTGGCTGAACCTGAAAAAAACCGGAATTGAAGCCATGATAAAAAAAATTTTGCTTTTTGTTGTTTTACTTTCTCTCACACTCTCTGTGACGGCAGGTGCTGCTGTTACTGCTCTTGTGCTGGATGGTTCGACGACAGTAGGGCCAGTTGCAAAAACATTTGCGGCATATTTTACCAAAAAATACGGGGTTCGTGTTACCGTGAGTGAGTCGGGCAGCGGTAATGGCGCCAAAAGCCTGATCAACGGATCGTGTACCATCGCCACCATGTCGCGTGCCATGAAAGAGGCTGAACTCGCGGCTGCCCGCCAAAAAGGGGTTAATCCTGTGGCCTCCGTTGTTGCGCTTGATGGTCTTGCCATGGTTGTTCATCCGGCAAATCCTGTACGCTCACTTACGAAAGCGCAGATCAGCAGCATCTATCGTGGCACAATCACCAACTGGAGAGAGGTGGGAGGCCCCAATGCTTCGATTGTTGTTATTCAGCGTGAATCCAACAGCGGAACTGAGGAGTCGTTCAAGGAGCTGGTTGTCGGAAAAGGCGTACAGATTACAGGGAGAGCCGAGACGCAGTCGAGTAACGGTTCGGTAAAAAGCCGGGTAAGTTCAACCCTTTCAGCCATTGGCTTCCTCGGTCATGGTTTTGTTGATCGTTCGGTAAAAGTTATTGCCGTCAATGGTATTCTCCCTACGGTGGCGACGGTGAAAAATGGCACCTATCCGGTTTCGCGGCCTCTTTATTTCTATACAAACGGTCAACCTGCCGGGTTGGTCAAGCAGTTTGTTGATCTGCCGAAAACTGCTGAGGGAAAACGGATGATCACGGAACTCGGTTTTATTAACCGCTGATTTCGTTTTTCGGGGGAGAGCAAGAGCACCTGTGTACATGAAAGCCGGTTAACCTGTTAATCCGGCTTTTCACGTTTTTGTACTTCTCTGCAAATGTTTCATACTTGTAACAGAAGTGCGTTTGTATCCTGTGGTGAAAGCTCTTAGATTGGGCCTGTCACATTGATAGTGGCTGTATTGATAAAAGAAAATATTCAAGACTATGGCTGGAGAGAGTGAGGGGGAGTGCAACCGCACCAATGCATTTGTGGTGAGCGCCCGTAAACGCGCCATGCAGAACGTGGCCAAAAGAGCCGGAGAGGGTATGCTTTTTGCGGTAGCCTCTTTTGTGGCCGTTATCGTTCTTTTCATCTTTTATTTTGTGGCGCGCGATGCGGTTCCGTTTTTCCAGATCCGTGGTTTCAGTGAATTTTTCACCAGTTCAAACTGGTATCCTGCCGATGATCCCGCTCAATTCGGTGCCCTTGCCATAATATACGGCAGCCTGATGGTGACGCTCGGCTCAGCCCTGATTGCCGTGCCGATGGGTGTGGCCGCAGCAATATGCCTGAGTGACATTCTCCCTTTTTCGGTTCGCCAGTATGCCAAGCCGGTCATTGAGATGCTTGCGGCAATTCCTTCGGTAGCCTTTGGCTTTTTTGCCCTTGTCATTCTTGCCCCTCTTTTGCAGAATAATGGCGGCCCCCTGCTGATGTGGGCGTGGTGGATACTTGTTTCACCCTTTATGCTTCTTGCCGTTATCGTTATTTCCGATCTTTTGACGACGAAGATCACGGAACCGAAACGGCGTCAGCAACTGCATCTCTTCTTCATGATTTTTTTAGGCTTGCTTTCGGTTTTTCTGTTGTTCAAGGTTGGTACCGTTCTTTACGGAATTCAGATTCTGACCGGTACCAACGCACTGAATGTCTCCATTATTCTGAGTTTTATGGCCTTGCCTACCATTGTCAGTGTTTCGGAAGATGCCCTTCAGGCCGTCGGGCGAGATATTCGTGAGGGTAGTTACGCGCTTGGAGCGACAAGGGCAGAGACGATCCTCAAAACGGTTCTTCCTGCCGGAAGCAGCGGCATTCTTGCGGCGGTCATTTTGGGCATTATGCGTGCACTTGGTGAAACGATGGTGGTCTGGATGGCTTCGGGTAACTCCTCACAGATTCCCGAGCCGTGGTTCAACTATCTCCAGGCAATCAGGACGCTGACGGCAACCATTGCCGGTGACATGGGCGAAGCTGATCAGGTGACCGGTTCGGCCCGTTTTCACGTGCTGTTTGCCATGGGGCTGCTTCTGCTTGTTATCAGCTTTATCAGTAATCTGGTCAGTGAGAGGATTGTTGTGCGCCAGAGGAAAATTCTTTCAGGCCAGTAGTCGTTGGAGGTTGGAGCTTGATTGTTGTGCATCTGTTCATCAAACCCTGTACTTATGAATATCGGAACCAGAAAAATACTTGATCGATCATTTACCGCGGTTGGTATCGGTTCTATCATCGTCATGGCGGTTGCCCTGATGATTGTTGTTGTGCCGATCATCACCAACGGTATCGGTGCGGTATTTTTTACCGGTACGGTTGAGCATCGCAAAATGCTGTTCAGTGAATTCAAGAGGGGCGACAGCGAAAATCTCTCCAGTGAGGTTGCTTCGTCAGAGCGTTATCGTGCAAAAGTGTACCAAATGCTCACCGGCTTTGAGGCTGAACTTGAAACGATGGCTCCTGAACAAAAGGCTGAATACCAGGCAAAATATACCCAGGTCAGAGCGGCACTCCAGGCTCTGCTTGGGCCTCTTCCCGGCGATCCTGAACCGATGCTGACCAGATTCAAGTATGGACAGACCCGGTGGGAGAAAGCGGAGGAGAAACTGCATGATCTTCTTTATGAAACAAGGTGGGACAACTCCAATCCCGAGGTGATGGCCAAGGAGTACTTTGTGAGTCGTGCCATAGGCTTTCAGGGAACCTCTCTCGTCAAGCTTTTTCCCTATGTCAAGAACAATCTTGAGTCGATGCTCCTTCCCGAGTTCACCTGTTATTGGGGATTTATCACCGACAGCTCTGTTGACTCACACTTTTTCGGGGGTATCTGGCCGGAAATTCAGGGTACTTTTTTTCTTGCTGTCGGAGCCATGCTCTTTGCCTTTCCCCTCGGTGTTGTTGCAGCGGTCTATTTTACCGAATATGCCAGGCCGGGCTTTTTGAACAGTATGCTGCGCAGCGCCAACAGTACCCTCGCCGGAGTGCCAAGTATTGTTTTTGGTATGTTTGGTCTCGCTTTTTTTATCAACACCATGAAGGTTTCTGAGTCAAAAAGTGTGATTGCCGGTGCGCTGACGCTGGCCATCATGATTTTGCCTACCATTATCCGTGCCGCCGAAGAGGCTATTCTTGCTGTTCCAAAGACCTACAGGGAGGCATCACTCAGCCTTGGTTCCACAAAATGGAATACCATTGCGACGGTGATTCTGCCCGCAGCGCTGCCCGGCATCCTGACGGGAGGGGTTATCAGCCTCGGCAGGGCGGCGGGTGAGACGGCTCCGATTATCTTTACTGCGGCTGTCAGTGTTGGCTCGGCCATAGGCCTGGCGGATGTTTTTTCTTCTCCCACGCCCGCCCTCTCCTGGAACATCTATAATCTTGCCAGCGAACATGAGGCCGCCGCCCAGATTCGTCATGTTCAGTACGGCATGGTGCTTGCCCTTGTCAGTATTGTGTTGATGCTGAACCTGTCGGCGATTGTGCTGCGAGCCCGTATTTCGAAAAAATTAAAAGGCTAAAATAAAATTAATGCTCATGACAATGGATGCCAGAGAGAGTTCCGGGAATGCCCCGGTACAGAAGGCAACACGGGATATGTATCTCCCTCCTGAACGAAGAAAAATTGCTGATGGCGGGACCGCTCATATTTCGGCCAGGGAGTTTTCGATCTATTATGGAGAGTTTGAGGCGGTAAAGAGGGTGAGTGCGGATATTCTCTCAAAGTATGTTACCGCAATCATTGGGCCGAGCGGCTGTGGCAAGAGTACTTTTTTACGTGCCATCAATCGTATGAACGATCTCATACCGAGTTGTCACACAACCGGTGCACTGCTTTTTGACGGGCAGGATATTTATGGAAAATTCACCGATGAGGTGCTGCTCCGCAAAAAGGTAGGCATGGTGTTCCAGAAGCCAAATCCCTTTCCCAAGTCCATTTTTGACAACATTGCCTACGGTCCTCGTCTGCATGGGGTGAACGACAAGAAAAAACTTATGGAGATTGTCGAGCGCAGCCTGAAAAAAGCAGCGATATGGGATGAGGTGTGTGACCGTCTCGACAAGAATGCCCTCGGTCTCAGCGGTGGTCAGCAGCAGCGTCTCTGTGTTGCCCGTACGCTTGCCGTTGAACCGGAGGTCCTTTTGCTTGACGAGCCAACCTCGGCCCTTGACCCCAAAGCAACGGCAAAAATAGAGGATCTTATCCAGGAACTCCGTGGCAGTTATACCATCATGATTGTCACCCACAACATGCAGCAGGCATCACGGGTATCGGACTCCACGATGTTTTTTTATGAAGGGGTGCTTGTTGAACAGGCTTCGACTGCGCAACTCTTTACCAATCCCAAAGATCCGATGACAGAAGACTATATAACCGGAAGATTCAGCTAACGAAACCATTACACGATCATGTCAGAACGTCCGGTCCATGAGCATATAAAGGAACTTGCCCAGGTACTTGTTCAACTATCCGACAAGGTGGTCGGGAATTTACTTGATGCGCTGCATGCAGTCAAATACCAGGATGAGCAGGGTGCGCGGAAAATCAGGCTTGTTGATGATGAAATAGATGTGGCTGAGGTTGATCTTGAGGCACGCTGTCTGGCATTTCTTGCCCTTCAGCAGCCGGTAGCAAGGGATCTTCGTACTATTGTCACCATCATAAAAATCAACGACGACCTTGAGCGTATCGGTGACCTGGCGGTGCATATCATTGAGCGTATGCCTGAAATCAGTCCCGAGATGCTCGAATCCTTTGATTTTGAGAGTATGGGTATACGTGCCAGCGATATGGTTAAAAAGTCGATCAAGGCATTTGTCACCAAAGACCGCATGCTTGCCGACCAGGTGTGTGCCCTTGATGAAGAAGTTGATGTGATGCACCGCCTTGTCTTCAAAAAAGTGACGGCGTTAATGAAGGGGCCAGATTCTGATGTTGACCAGCTCATCGCAGCGTTAAGCATATCACGCTATATTGAGCGCATGGCAGACCATGCCTCACGCATAGCCAATGAGGTTATTTTTCTGGTGACGGGTGAAATTGTTCGCCACCGGGGAGGTTTTTATGAAAAGCTTATCGAGTCGCTTAAAGATTGAGCAGCCGACAAGGGTTGAGCAAGGGGACGAGTCTGAGTGGTTTTAGTTTTTTTTCTTGCAATTAACCTTGCAGGTCTGCTAAATTAACGTCACCTTGTATTTTTTAAACATAAGCATGGTGTTTGAACCCTATGGCTAACCTGTTAGGCAAATTTTTCGGCGATTCACCGAAAACCACTGAAACCCCGAAAGCTTTTACCATCCAGATCGACCCTGCGAAGTTTGCTCTTTCCCTGAAACCGCAGGGTACGGTGCATGTGCAGCTTGAATCACTCAAGCAGAAGCTCACCAAACTCTCTTCGAACGTTGAGAACAACCTGATGCTCAGCATCCGGGCATCAACAAAGGGCAATGTCGAACTTGCCGCTTCGGCCTTCAAGTTTGATGAAGCCTATATCCGCAAAGGGAAGTTCGAGGTTGAATATCTTACCCTGGCCTACGCCTCCTTTCAAAGCCTTGGTGAAGCCGATCTCAAGGCGGTCAACCATGCGAGGATGATTCTCAGGGAACTTGAAAAACTGGCCCAGCTTGCACTCAATATTGCCGATAAAACCGGTTATGTGCAGTTTGCCAATGTGCAGGAGTTGCACAAGGATGAGTATGGTCTGAAACCGATGGGTGATATTACGGCTGAAATGATCAAGAAAGCAGTCGAAGCCTACGTCAGCAGCAACCCAAAACATGCCAGTGAAACCCTGGTGATGATGCAGGAAATCAAGACTCTTTACGATACGGCGGTTGCCAAAATCAAGGCATCGGTAAACGATCAGAATATCACCAATCTTACCGGTATCCTTTCGATTGTTGAGCATGTCAAGACCTCAGCCGATATCTCCTGTTCCATTGCAAGCCATTTCTGCTGAGACGGCTCTCTTTTTACCGATAAAAAAAAGCGTGCTTCGGTTCGCTTTTTTTTATCGTGCATGTTGCCATGATTATCTGATGACTGTTTATCAATGAAAATCCTCCAAACGATAGCCGAAAAGCTGAACAAGCATAAAATTGTTGCTGTAGCCCTCCTCGCTGCGCTGCTGGCACTTTTCTGGTTTTTTCAGCATCGTGAGCCGCAAAAAGTGGCTGCAGTGCGACCCGATGAGCGTATCCCGGTGTCGGTTGCCCTGATCTCGAAAGCCGCCGTTCGTGACAGCTTCAGTGTGGTTGGTACCGTCGAGGCATTCAGGGAGGCTGATATCTTTTCTGAATCATCGGGTCTCGTTCGCAGGGTTTTGGCTGAGCCGGGATCCCCGAAAAAGACCGGAGAGACGCTTTTTTTGCTTGATGATGAACTGGTTGCTGCCCGGAAGAGGAAGGCGGATGCGTTTTACCGGCATGCGAAACGGGATGCCGAGCGCTACAGCAATCTCTACAGCCAGGGTGCTGTAGCTCTGTCAGCTTCTGAAACCGCGCAGTTGCAATTTGAAGAGGCTGAAGCCGAATTCACCGCCGCGAGCCGCAAATACGGCGATACGAGGGTGAAGGCCCCGTTTTCAGGTATGGTAACTGCCCGCTTTGTTGAGCAGGGAGAGCTGGTTCAGGAGGGAAAGAGGGTTGCACAGATGGTTGACCTGTCGAAGGTAAAAGTGGTCATCTTTGTGCCTGAGCGGCAGATCCTCAAGTTTGTGCCGGGTACTCTTCTGACGGTTACCAGCGATTTATATCAGGGAAAGGGTTTTACAGGCAGGGTAAGCACGGTGAGTGACAAGGCGGGGCGCGATCACACGTTCAGGGTGGAAGTGGTGGTGCAGAACTCCGGTCACACGCAATTCAGATCAGGCATGTTTGCCAGAGTCATCCTGGTGGGTGCGGGTGAGCGGCAGGCACTGCTTGTTCCTCGTGTTGCGCTTGTTTCAGGGATAAGAAATCCTGAACTCTTTGTTGTCCGCAACGGCAAGGCTTGCTTGCAGTCGTTTGTTGCCGGTATGGAGATGCAAAAGCAACTGGAGGTTCTCGGTGGACTTTCGGCGGGTGAGCGTGTGGTGATCAGTGGACAGGATGAACTGCATGATGGCTCTGCTGTGGTGGTGATCGACCAGAAGAGGGACATGGTCGCACCATGACACTGACAGAACTTTCCATAAAACGGCCGACCCTCATTGTCGTCCTCTTTACTGTCCTCGGTATTCTCGGTCTGTTCAGTTATCGGCAGTTGCAGTATGAGTTATTGCCGAAGATGACGCCGCCGGTTGTGACGGTCTCTATCCGTTATCCCGGAGCCTCACCCTCTGAAGTTGAGACCTCGCTGACCAAACCGGTTGAAGAGGCCGTTTCAGCCATTGAAAAGATTGCCTCTATCACCTCAACCTCGACCGAAGGGATGTCGGTCGTTGCCATCGAGTTTTCCAATTCGGCCAATATTGAAAAGGCGCTGCAGGATGCACAGCGCAAGATCAATGAGGTGCGTGACCGTTTTCCCACTGAGGCGAAGGCACCGGTTATCACCCGCTTTGCGCTTGATGAGGCTCCCGTGCTGCGTATCGGGGCAACCTCCTCGCTTCCTGATACCGATTTTTACCGGATGCTCAAGGATGACATCAAGCCCCGGCTTGCAAGTATTGCAGGGGTAGGCCAGGTCTATCTGCTTGGAGGACGGGAGCGTGAAATAAGGGTCAATATCGATCTCGAACGGTTGCAAGGCTATGGCATAACGGTGCCTGACCTGCTCAAAGAGGTAGGGAAAGCCAATATTGATTTTCCTGCCGGAAAAATTGATGATCGCGACAAAGAGTTCGTGGTGAGGCTTTCCGGAAAATTCGCAAGCCTCGAAGAGCTCAAAGCGCTGGTGCTGCGCGCATCCTCTACCGGTACGGTGACGCTCCGTGATGTGGCTGAAGTGGAGGATGGCTTCAAGGAGGTCACAACGCTCACAAGGGTGAATGGCCGGAGCGCCGTTGGCATCATGGTCATGAAACAGAGCGATGCCAATACCGTTGACGTCAGCCGCCTGACAAGGGAGACGCTTTCGCGCCTTACAGCACTGTACCACGACAGGAACCTCTCGTTCGATATCGCCCAGGACTCCTCGACCTTTACGCTTGAGGCGGTCAATGCTGTTCAGCAGGATCTTATGCTCGCGGTGCTGCTTGTCGCACTCGTCATGATGCTCTTTCTGCACAGTCTGCGCAACTCCCTTATTGTGCTTGTCTCCATCCCGACCTCGCTGGTAACCACCTTTATCGGGATGTATCTCTTCGGATTCTCCCTGAATTTGATGACGCTGCTCTCCCTGTCGCTGGTGGTGGGTGTGCTGGTGGACGACTCCATTGTGGTGCTCGAAAATATTTACCGGCATCTTGAACGTGGCGAAGAGCCCCGGCAGGCAGCGCTTCTTGGCAGAAACGAGATTGGTTTTACGGCGCTCTCCATTACGCTGGTTGATGTGGTTGTCTTTCTTCCGCTCTCTCTGGTCAGTGGTATTGTCGGCAATATTTTGCGCGAGTTTTCCGTCGTCATGGTCATCTCAACCCTTGTCAGCCTTTTTGTCTCTTTTACCCTGACGCCGCTGCTTGCCTCACGCTTTTCAAAAGTCGAAAATTTTTCTGGCAAGAACATGTTTGAGCGCTTTGCCATTGCCTTTGAGCGCAACTTTCAGCGCATGAGGGAGCGCTATCTCGATCTTTTGCAGTGGTCTCTTCGCAATCCATACAAAGTCTTTTTCAGTGCAATAGTGATGCTTTTTGCCTCATTCAGCCTGCTTTTTTTCGGTTTTATCGGCGGAGAATTTATCTCCGTCTCTGATCGTGGAGAGTTTGCTGTCAAGCTGGAGCTCGAGCCTGGAACACCCCTTGCGGAGACCAACCGTCTGACGAGGAGCGTGGAGCGTCGTCTGACCGGGATGGCTGAGGTCAAAAAGGTGATGGTTAATGTTGGCTCTTCGACCGAAGGATTTTTAAATCAGAGCGCTGACAATATTGCAGAAATCAACGTCAAATTGTCGCCGAAAGAGGAACGGACGCGCTCAACTGATGGCATCATGCAGGCAATCCGTCTTGATTTAAAGGATATTGCCGGTTTGAAGGTCAGCATAAACCCGATCGGTATTTTCGGAACAGCCAATGAGACGCCGGTCGCCGTTATTTTGAGCGCTCCATCGAGAAGCGAGGTGACGCGGGTGGCCCGTGCGTTGCGGGACAGCATCAAAACCATTCCAGGCACCGCTGATGTTCAGCTCACCTCACAGGTTGGGAGTCCGGAGATGCGTATCGTGGTCGATCGTGAAAAAATGGCTTCGTTTGGCATCACCATTGCCGATGTCGGAGCTGCACTCCGTACCGCTTATGCCGGAGATGAAGCGGGCAAGTATCGTGACGGGAGTGAGGAGTATGCTATCAGGGTTATGCTCGACAAACACTACCGTCAGGATACCTCAACGCTTGCTGAAATAACCTTCCGCACACCGCAGGGCGATACGGTGCGCCTCGGCCAGTTTGTCACCGTCGAACAGGATCGGGGTTACACGCAGTTGCAGCGCAAGGATCGAAACAATGCGGTCTGGGTCAAGGCACAGGTCGTCAACCGTCCTGTCGGCAGCATAGGCAAGGAGATTGAGCGGATTATGGCGAACATGAAAAAAAAGGGACTCATGCCGGCAACCGTCTCGTCAGCCTACGACTCGGATTTGAAGCGGCAGGGTGAGTCGAACTCGACCCTCATGCTCTCTTTTCTTGTTGCCATTATCTTTGTCTATCTTATCATGGTGGCGTTGTATGATTCGTGGGTATGGCCGATGGTGGTGATGTTCTCCATTCCCCTTGCCATTATCGGGGCTCTTTTTGCCCTTGCCTTTACCGCCAAATCGCTCAGTATCTTTACCATTCTCGGTATTATCATGCTTGTGGGGCTGGTAGGAAAAAATGCAATACTTCTTGTGGACTTTATCAATAAATTCCGTCTTGAGGGTATGGAGCTTTCAGCCTCAATCATCGAAGCAGCAAAAGAGCGGTTGCGTCCTATTCTCATGACCACCCTGACGCTGATTTTCGGACTTCTGCCGATTGCCTTGTCGGGAAGTTCGGGCTCTGAATGGAAATCAGGTCTTGCCGTTGCTCTTGTCGGCGGCTTGGCGAGTTCGATGTTTCTGACGCTTCTGGTTATTCCTGTGGTCTATGTCTGGTTCGACAGTGAACCGAAAAAGTTCGTCTGCCGGGTTGAAAAAATAATCAGGAAGTTCACGCTCCTTAAACGGTAAGGGCGATTGCTCGAGCTGTTGTCTTTATTTCAATGAAAACGGGTAAAAGCTATGCGTTTTTTTTCAACCCAGACTCCTGTTTTGCTGATTTGTCGGGCAGCCCTCTCCTTTTCGTGGGTTTATCAGGGCGCTGTACCAAAAATTGCCTGCCAGAGCAGTGGTGAAATTGCGTTGCTTGGTCATATTCTTCCTCTCAATCAGTGGGTGTGTGAGGCAATTTTCTGGATCGGGATTGCCGAAATTCTTTTTGGACTTATTCTGCTTGTTGCTTCTCATGCATGGGTTTTTTGGCTGAATGTCGTTGCGCTTATCGGCCTTCTTCTCTTTGTAGCCATCTTCGAGCCTGCAATGTTTGCTTTGCCGTTCAACCCCTTGACCCTTAACTGTTCGCTGATCGCGCTTTCGGTGATCGCATGGCTGGAACTGAAAAAATTAAACACCTCACCTGAATGAAGCTGCACCGTTTTGATGGAGAGCTGAACACGGTTGCCCGTATGTTTCTCACGGTCTCCGTAACCGTTATAGCCACGGCCTCTCTCCTTGGGGCGGCAGGCGCAGTGACCGGCAACCATTTCCTTTTGAAGATCCATCCCTATCTTTTCTTTATTGGCTTCGGCAATCTTGCCATCCTCATTCTCAACCGTTATTTGACCGCAGCAATCTACCCCGAACTGAAGATCGACCCCTTCAGGCAAGTGCGTTACCTCTCTGTTGTGCTGCTCGCTCTTGTCATGATTGTCGTTGCCGTAGCCATGGAGTGGCCACTCTTGAAGGCCCTGACCGGATTGATGCTCATGATCGTGGTTGTGGGGCCGATCAGGGAGATTTTTACCACACTTTCGATACCCAAAATCTGGAAAGAGGTCTCGGTTCGCTACTACATTTTTGATGTCCTTTTTCTCTTCGTTGCCAATCTCGGTCTTTTCACGCTCGGGCTCAGGGAGGCTTTTCCCGATCAGCAGCTCATTCCCTTTTTTGTGACCCAGTCCTCCTATTTTCTCGGTTCCTCTTTTCCTCTCAGCATCAGTGTGATGGGCTTTCTCTATACGTATGCCTGGAGCCGCTCATCAAAACGGGAGCTGGTCAAACGCCTCTTCAGCCTCTGGTTTTATGTTTTTGTTGGCGGAGTTCTGCTCTTTTTGACTGTTATTCTTGCCGAGAACTATCTGGGGATGATGCTTATCAGCCATTTTCTGCTCTTTGGTGTCATGGTGCTGCTTGGCAGTTTTGGCCTCTATCTTTACCACTTTTTCCATAAAAACTTTCCCCATCCGGCACTTGCCTTTCTCTTGAGTGGCCTTGCCCTTCTTTTTGCGACAAGCGGCTACGGCATCATGAATATCTACTTTCTCAAGGGGATTCATTTTGGCACGATTCCTCCCCTGCATCCCGACAGGATGTGGATTTATCACTCCCACACCCATGCGGCGCTGCTCGGCTGGATAACCTGCTCGTTTATTGGTATGCTCTATATTGTCATACCCTCAATTATCCGTTCCAACTCTCTTGAAACACTCAGAAGCGAGAGGGCACTTTCGGCTTTGCTTCCGAGGATGGTGATGAATAAAGCCTTTCGCCAGCTTACGGTGCTGCTGCTCTCGGCAACGGCAATCCTCCTCGCTTTTTTTCTTGAAAATAGTCTCCTGCTCGGCGTTGCAGGTACTCTCTATGGATGCGCAGTTTATTATGTATCGGTTAATCTTCGTCTTGAAATCTGAGATACTATCCTGGCGGAGGGTACTCTGCTCATCAAAATTTTTTTTATAACAACAAATTAATCAAGCAGGCAGGTTATGCAACTCACAGCAAAGCTCACAGCAATTCTTCCCGAACAGACGGGTGCAGGAAAAAATGGTCCATGGAAAAAACAGGACATCATTGTTGAAACTGACGGGCAGTACCCCAAGAAGGTCTGCATCTCACTATGGGGTGAAAAGTATGACCGGAATCTGCTCAAGATCGGATCGAAGCTCACCATCTCTTTTGATATTGAAAGCCGTGAATTCAACGGCAAGTGGTATACCGATGTCAAGGGGTGGAAGGTTGAGGGTGACAATGCAGGCGGTGCTTCCTATGCAGGCGCTTCTTATGCAGAGGATCCGGCCTCTTATGCTCCGCCCGTTTTTGATCGTGATGGCCCGGCCACGGTTTCCAACGACGATTGTCCATTTTGAGCTTCCGGTTGCGGGTTTTCAGGAATTTCACTCTTTGGGGGAGAGCAATTTATGTATCTTTTTTTTGATACCGAAACAACCGGGTTGCCGCGTAACTGGCGTGCACCGGTGACCGATCTCGATAACTGGCCGAGGATGGTTCAGTTGGCCTTTTTATTGTGCGATGGTAAAGGGAACAAGCTCTCTTCCGGTGATTATCTCATCAAGCCTGAAGGATTTGTGATTCCACCCTCTGCCGTTCAGATTCATGGTATCTCAACCGGGAGGGCCATGCTTGAAGGAGCGCCGCTCGGGCAGGTACTGCAACTATTTTATGAGCTTGTTGCTGATGCGGAGGTGCTTGTGGCCCACAACATCAGTTTTGACGAAAAGATTGTGGGCAGCGAATTGATAAGGGCTGGAATGCCCAATACCCTGCCGTCAAAAAGAAAGATATGCACGATGGAGAGCACAACCGATTTCTGTGCCATCAAGGGGCCTTATGGTAACAAATGGCCCAAACTCTCTGAACTCTATTTCCGGTTATTTGGCACCGTATTTGACGAAGCGCATAATGCGGCGGTTGATATGCAGGCAACAGCAAAATGTTTTTGGGAGTTGAAGAGAAGGGGAGTCATTGCGTAATCATTAACCATCACTAATTATGCGGCTTTTTGAGAACATAGCGCTGGTCACCGGAGCAGCAGGCGGGATTGGCAGGGCAGTGGCTCTCTGTTTTGCCAAAGAGGGTGCCGTGGTAATTGCCAGCGACAACAATGCAAAAGGATGCGCAGAAACCCTTGCGCTTCTTGAGCAGCAGGGAGGATGTGGCTGTTCGGTAGTTGCCGATGTTACAAAAGAGGAGGAGATTTGCCTGCTCTACCGCCATATCAGGGAGCGCTACGGGAGAGTTGACATTGTGGTGAACATTGCCGGTGGAGACTGTGAACCCTCTGCCGATATTGAAGAGATTGACTACCTGAAAATGAGTGCCAATCTTGACCTTAATCTTAAATCGTGTATGCTCTCCTGCCGGGAGGCGGCACGACTGATGAAGCCTCAGGGGTTTGGCAAAATCGTCAACATGAGTTCACTTGTCTACAGGGGGAGTCCAAACCAGTTTTCCTACTCTGCGGCCAAAGGGGGTATTTACGCCTTTACCCGTTCACTTGCCCTCTCGCTTGGTCGCTATGGCATCACCGCCAACGCCCTTGCACCAGCACTGGTCGAGGTTCCGGCATTTGTTGCTGCACTGGGCCAGGAACGGTGGGAGATGCTCCGCAAGGAGTGTGCACAACGCTACCCGCTTGGTCGGGTTGCCACGCCGGACGATGTTGCCCGTTGCGCCCTTTTTCTCGCATCCGACGATGCAGCGTTCATTACCGGCCAGATTCTTGAAATTTCCGGTGGAGCGAGGCTTTGAGCGGTTTCACTCACTCTTGCCGTTGTTAAGGATGTTATAGACTGCTGTTGAGAGCGACTTGACGTTGAAGGGTTTCTGGATAAAGTTAACGCCACTGTCGAGAACACTGTTTTTGGCAATAACGTCGGCAGTAAAGCCTGACATAAAGAGTGTTTTAAGCTCTGGCCGGGATGCATGGAGCTGTATTGAAAGTTCGGATCCATTCATGTCGGGCATGATGACATCCGTCAACAGCAAGTCAATTTTTTCCTTGTAGTTTTCCGCAGTCAGAAGTGCCTCTTTTGGTGTGACAGCCGAAAGTATCCTGTAGCCATAGCGTTCAAGAATGAGCTTGCTGAGCTTGAGGATAGATGGTTCATCCTCCACAATCAGGATGGTCTCCTGGCCCTTAAGGCTCACTTGCTCCGTTACGGTTTCCTGATTCAC
>CAINOO010000087.1 GCA_903851535.1 uncultured Chlorobiaceae bacterium
ATTCAGGCTGCTCAGTATACAAGACCAATCACTCAACATGGGGCGATTGATGAGAGGAGCATTATCCGCCAGGACACAACCTTTGTCGGGGAACCGGCAACGATCCCGCAATATGGCAACGCCGACATGGGTGTCATGGAGCCGTACAGTAGCTCCGGGAGCGCGACCATTGAGCAGCCGGATAACTCCAACACCGCAATTTTTGATCAGTCAGGGAGTTCGAAGATTGCCCGCATTGATCAAACGGGCAGCGGTAATGCTGCGAGGGTTATTCAGCATTGATTCTGCTATATTGGTTCTTGAAAGGGGAGGCGCGTTATGAAAGCTGCGCTTCTTGTTGAGTTGTAACGGCAAAAGAGTCAGGAGAAGAGGATGAAGAGGTCAATGGTTGTTTTGTGCTTCGTTGGTGTGATCGGAGTTTTTGGTGCAGAGGCCAGAGGTGAGGGGGAGGATCAAATAACGGTAAACAGTACAGGAGAGAGTGGGATGAGTGAGAAAAATCATCAGGATGACGTGTTGTCGAATCCGGAAACAAGCGGAGCTGCCCGTGCCGGAAGGAATAGCGCAATCATCAATCAGAGCGGATACAGCAATGTTTCAAGTGTGGTGCAGGAGGGGGATGATAATGTGGCTGAGCAGACGCAAACAGGTGAATACAATGAGCTGCGCGTCGAGCAAAGGGGCAAGCATAATCGTTCCCTTGAAAGTCAAACCGGGAAGCATAATCGGAAAACAAGCGTACAGAATGGTTCAGAAACCATTATTGAGCAAGTAAATCCTTGAGATTTCGGGAAAATTTCATACAATGGGTCTCAATTTTAATCATAAGGCGATCAGCAATGGTATTTTTCAGCACGTTGATGGGTAGCGCCCGGCGCGTGACCGGCTTTGTTGGTGTGGGTGTTGCTCTTTTCACCGCTCTCTCTGGTGTAGCAGAGTCGAGCCCGCTCGTTTTTCAGGGACAGAATGCCGGGTTGTTTTCGAGTGCAAATCCCTCTGATATAACGGTGTTTATGAACAGTGTCGCCAAACCTGTGGCGACTTCATCCGCTTCGTCGATCACTCCGGCGACGCAGATTCAGCAATCCATTGTCAGTCAAATCAGTTCGAAGATTTACAATGAAATTTTCAAAGGATCGGCCGCATCAGGTTACTACGATCTTGGTGGCGGCAATTCGATCAATTATGTGCGTGAGGGTGGGTACATCACGGTCACGATTAACAGTACCAAAAATGGCACCACAACATTGACTGTTCTGGATCAATAATCACTATAAAAGCAGTTATCATGAAGATGAAAGGTGTCGTTCTGTTGGCGGTTGGTCTTGCTTTGACGGGTGGGTGTTCGCCTCGTTCGTTCTATGAAAATGCGGCTATGTCACGGGCGCATGTTACCAATCGGACGCAGTCAACCGAGGTACTTATGGGGCTTCCTGCTCCTGCTCGTCCGGTTCCGGTTGTGGTGTACGATTTTCAGGATCAGACCGGTCAATTCAGGAACAACGAGAAGTTTACGGATTATTCAAGCGCGGTGACCAGAGGGGGTTATTCGATTCTTGTGAAAGCGCTTCTCGATACCGGCAATGGTGGCTGGTTCACTCTGGCGGAGCGCGGGGCGTTGAAAAACCTCTTGCAGGAGCGTCAGATTGTAAAAATAACACGTGGAGAGTACGTCGGTGCGGACGGTCAGAAGTTGCCCGGTTTGCCCCCCATGCTTTATGGTGGCACGATGATTGAGGGTGGCATTATCTCCTATGACTCGAATGTGATGACGGGTGGCCTTGGTGCTATCTATCTGGGTATTGGTGGAAGTGCGCAATATCGCCGTGACCTCGTAACCGTATACCTTCGGGCGATCAGCGTCGAAACCGGACGTGTTCTGTTGTCCGTCAACAGTTCCAAGACCATCTACTCTGTTGCTGTTGATGCGAATTTTTTGAGGTACCTGACGGTTGCCAACCTTTTTCAGTCGGAGGCTGGATTTACTGTGAATGAACCGGTTCAGCTTGCTGTTCAGCAGGCTATAGAGACCGGTGTCTATTCGCTGTTGATGGAAGGGGCGCTCAAGAATCTCTGGCAATTTAAAGACCAGGCGGCAGGCGAGAAGGCTGTTGCCGAGTATTTGGCACGGCGTGATGGCAAGGAGGAGAAGGTGATGGCTCCGGAAAACGGGAAGCAGTAATTCTTCTGGTTCCCCACGGTCACCTTTTCCGATCTCTGATTTCGGCACCGGTTTTGTTTACCCTGAACCGGTGCCGCATGAAATCAAGACCAAAATCAGGTGCGCTTTTTTTCTGGAGCAGAGCTTGGTTTAGGCAGAATTCCAAAAAGAATATAAATTTCATTACCTTCATATTCCGCACGGGGAGTTACCGGAAAAGTCACACTCCGTGGAGGCGTTTTATTGCCTCGTATGAAATTTTTCTCCCTATGATGGATATTCCTGTCTATGAGTG
>CAINOO010000088.1 GCA_903851535.1 uncultured Chlorobiaceae bacterium
AGTCCCGGTCGTTCAGCTTTAGAGCCGCTTATCTGGTCGGTAAAGATATGCTGCTTTTTGCAGCCAGCTTGCTTTAGTGCATCAAGCTGCAGGCTCAGTTCCTGACCTGAAGTTGATACACTGGCATAACCGATCAGTCGTCCTTCCATACATTCTCATGCAAATCTTAAAAAGAATCCATTTTAACGTATTTCTGAGATATAGAAATACGATATGGTTTTATAAGACAAAAAGAGCTGAAAAAGAGGCGTATTTCTCGCCCCTGCGAAGCGTCTCATCAAACGACCGTTTTATAAGACATCGAAAATTGTTGGTTTGAGCATTGCTTTTTGGATGCTGTTGTCAGCACGGAAGGAACATTCCTTGGAGTGCCATTTTTTCTATTTCGTGGGCATACACTGATAAGACGATTTTGAGCAGCCAGCGATACTATTATTGTGAACTCTGATTGACTATGTTCCTGCAGAAAATATTGTTGCATGTCACGCTTGTGTTTTGTATGTTACATGTCACAGGTAAGGCTACGAATTAACAATGAGACACATGGGCGGAGTTCTTGAACGGGTGCATAAGTACAGGGCGAAATTACGCACGGAGGGGATGCGGCCGATACAGATATGGGTTCCCGATACACGTCGCTCCGGTTTTGCAGAGGAGTGCAGGCGGCAGTCTCTGCTGGTCAAAAATGATTCGCATGAAAAGGAACTGCTTGATTTTCTTGATGAAGCTGCGGACCGCGAGGGTTGGGAGGCATGAAGAGAGGTGATCTGGTTACCATTGCATTACAGGGTGATTACGGTAAGCCTCGCCCTGCAGTTGTTGTTCAGTCTGATTTTTTTTCTGAACACCCCTCGCTTACCATTCTGCCGGTAACAAGTGAATTGCTGTCAGTCCCGTTATTCAGGATTATGATTGAGCCGACAGAGGGTAACAATCTGAAAAAAAGATCACAGGTAATGGTTGACAAGGTTCAGACCGTCCCGCGTGACAAAATTGGACCGACTTTCGGAAGACTTGATGATGCCTTGATGCTTGCCGTTAACCGGGCGCTCGCAGTGTGGCTTGGATTTGCATAAGCAATCCTGATCTCAGTCCATTCATACCGAAGACCAAGGCTCTGGAGGAAGGGATTCCCTGTCAAACACTTTTTACCCGTATTCTCCATAAATATGTTACGGGTAAACTGACAGAGTCAAGTAACAGGGATTTTGTTTGATGTTTGATAATGACTCTCTCGTGGCCGAGTGGCTGTAACGTATTTATTTTATAAGGCATAAACAGGTTATCATGGCTGAAGGGATTTTGAGGAAAGGGGATAGTATTGAGTTTATGGTCACTGATCTGGCGGAGAAAGAGCAGTGTTTCGGGCGGCTTGATAACGGCATGGCGGTGATGGTAAGCGGTATGCTTGCGATTGGTGACCGGGTGTCGGCCAAAATAAAAAAGGTGAAGCAGCGCTACATTGAGGCGATTGTTGTTGAGGTGCTTGAGGCGTCGCCCGACAGGACGGAGCCGGTGTGCAGCTATTTCGGCGTGTGCGGAGGGTGCAAGCTGATGCATATCCGTTATGATGCGCAGCTTGTGTACAAGCAGAAAAAGGTGAAGGATGCCCTGGAGCATCTCGGGGATTTTGTGGCTCCCCCGGTTATGGCGGCCCTTGCCTCACCCGATCCCGTTCATTATAGGAACAAAATTGAGTTCTCGTGCTCAAATATGCGCTATCTGCTGGTGGAGGAGCTTTCGCTGGAAGAGCTTGAACGGCCCAAGGGGTTTGCACTCGGTTTTCATACTCCCGGCAACTTTGAGAAGGTGATTGATATCGACTATTGCTTTCTGGCCAAGGAGTCGATGAACAGGGTGCTTGCCCTGACCCGCCAGTTTGCTCTCGACAACGCTCTTGAACCATACGGAGCCAAGGCCCATACCGGATTTTTGCGCAATCTTGTTGTGCGGTTCAGTGAAAACCGTGAGGAGGTTATGGTCAATCTTGTGACCTCTTGGTATGATGAGGCACTGATGGAGCGCTACCGGATGCATCTTGAGTCAGGGATGCCGGGCCAGAAGATGACGGTGGTCAATAATGTGACCGAGCGCAAGAATACGGTTGCTACCGGCGAAAAGGAGTTCCTGCTTAGTGGGTCTGGATATATTACCGAGCAGCTTGGTGGTCTCGATTTTCGGATTTCGGCGAACTCTTTTTTTCAGACGAATTCATCGCAGGCGGAGGTGCTCTACCACAGCATTCTGGAGGTTGCAGGGTTGAGGCTGGAGGATACGGTTTATGATCTCTATTGCGGGACAGGAACGATAACCCTCTATATGGCAAAGTATTGCCGTCAGGTCGTGGGGCTTGAGGTGGTTGAGAGCTCTATCAATGATGCGCGTTCCAATGCGGCGCTTAATGGTGTTGGCAATGCTGCATTTTTCCAGGTTGATCTCAAGGATTTTCATGCCATGCTCCATACGCTTGCAAGCTATGATGCTCCGGGTGTGATTATCACCGATCCTCCGCGAGCGGGTATGCACCCCAAGGCGCTCTCCACGATGCTCAGGCTCAGGCCGAGGAGGATTGTCTATGTCAGTTGCAATCCGGCAAGTCTTGCCCGTGACGGCAAGGAGATTTGCCTTCAGGGCTACAGGCTTTTATCGGTACAGCCGGTTGACATGTTTCCTCATACAAGCCATATCGAGAGTGTTGCCTGTTTTGAGAGAGACGACTCCGTGCAGGTTACTCAGGTTCAGGCGGGTTGATTACTGCCGGGTCAGAGGGGGATTTTGTCGATTCCCAGGCCATGAATTTTTCAACATCCTTGCTGATGGCCGCCAAGACCGCTGAAATGACGGCAGCATCGTCGATAAAGCCGATAACCGGGAGGAAATCGGCTATGGCATCAAAGGGTGAGACAAAATAGATGAGGGCAGCGGTAATGAGCACGATGCTTTGCCAGGGGGTATCGAGGTACTCCCTGCTGGCCGTGTAGCGTACCATGCGCACAAGCGGACTGATTTTTCCGGTTATGCCGGAAACGTCGAGAGCGTATTTCCCGGACGTCGCAACCCTTGTGGCGGTATCGAGCAGTTTGCCTCTTTTCCGGGGGTTCTTTAAGAGCGATTCCGCCTTGCGCGTGGCCTCGTCCAATGTTCTCGTCATCTTCGTTCCCTCGCCTGGGTATTGTTCCTGTTTTTTCACTATTTACCGCCAGCCTTGAGCAGTTTGCGACGCTCTTCTGCGCTCAGTGAGCCATAGCCACGCTCTGAAATTTTGTCGAGTATGGCGTTGATTTCGGCTTCTGAAACCGGCGGTGCTACCCTGTTTTGTGTATGCAGGCGTGGGCCGCTTCTTTTTTTGCCGGATGGACGGAATTTGCTGAAGAGTCCTGCAAATGACCACTCTGCCCGTTTGATGGTGATGAAGATAAAACCGATCAACATGCCGCCAAGGTGGGCAAAATGGGCAATGTCGCTGCCGCTACCCATCGTTCGGCTGTTGAGGCCGGAGAAAAACTCGATAAGCGCATAGCCAGCAATAAAATATTTTGCTTTGACGGGGAAGAGGAAATAGAGAAAAATGTAGCGGTTGGGGAACATCATGCCGAAAGCGAGCAGGACGCCGTAAATGGCTCCGGAAGCGCCGACGGTCGGATAGGGATCGCCGATGGTTGCCAGAAGGTTGATGATTGCGGCACCGATACCACACGTAAAATAGTAGATGTTGAATTCCCGTGTTCCCCACTGATTTTCTATTTCAGCGCCGAACATCCAGAGGGCGAACATGTTGAAGAAGAGGTGCGTGCCCCCGCCGTGCAGAAACATGTAGGTTACTGGCTGCCAGAGTCGGAAGTTTTCGGAGCCGACAGGCCAGAGTGCGCCAAGGTTTTGAATTATCGCTCCAAATGGAGTGAAAAATTGCAGAAAAAAAACTGCAACATTAATGAGGATAATGGTTTTGATCGCCGGGGGCATAAACGAAAAGCCCCCGGGGCTGTATGGCTGGTTGGAGTAGTTCATCAATAGAATATCGTTCTGCTCATTCCGCTGCCGGACGGGCAGCGGAAATGGGCGTCAAAGTGGTAAATTTCGTCAATAGTTATATTTCGGGGAACGGCTCAATCGTTCAGGGCGGCGATACCGGGGAGCTCCTTGCCTTCAAGGAATTCAAGGCTTGCGCCACCGCCGGTTGAGATATGGGTCATCTCTTTTGCCAGGCCAGCTTTAGCTATTGCTGCTGCGGAGTCGCCTCCACCGATAATGGTTGTGGCCCCTTTGGCGGTTGCTTCAGCCATGGCATGTGCTACGGCCATGGTGCCGGCTGCAAAATTATCAATTTCGAACACGCCCATCGGACCGTTCCAGAGGACTGTTCGTGCTGAAAGAATTTCGTTACGATAGAGTTCAGCCGTGAGTGGACCGATATCGAGGCCGATCATCTCTTCAGGGATAGCCGAGATCATTGCGGCATGGCAGGGGGTCGTTGCTGAAATTTCAGCGGCAAGAATGACGTCTGAGGGGAGAAGCAGTTTGATGCCTTTGCTTTTGGCCTCTTCGAGAATTTTCAGTGCCAGTTCAATCTTGCTCTCTTCAACCAACGATTTTCCGACTTCATAACCCTGGGCCTTGAAGAAGGTGAAGACCATGGCGCCGCCGATCAGGACGGTATCGACCTTTTTGAAGAGGTTTTCGAGGACATCTATTTTTCCTGAAATTTTTGATCCACCAAGAATTGCCACAAATGGTCGTTCTGGTTCCTGAAGGGCTTTTCCAAGATAGAGGAGTTCCCGTTCGATCAGAAAACCGGCGACGGCCGTTTGAACGTAGTGTGTAATTCCCTCTGTTGATGCGTGGGCCCTGTGCGCGGTGCCGAATGCGTCGTTGACGTAGACCTCTCCAAGTGAGGCAAGCTCACGGGAAAAATCGGGGTCATTGGCCTCTTCCTCAGGGTGAAATCTGAGGTTTTCAAGCAGCAATACCTCTCCGTCCTGCAGCGCAAGCACTTGCTTCATTACCTCGGTGCCGACGCAATCCTTTGCCATGGTGACCGGGCAATCGAGCAGTTCTGAAAGTCTTGATGCTACGGGGGCAAGTGAGTACTCCGCATTTACTTTTCCTTTCGGTCTTCCAAGGTGCGACATCAAAATAAGACGTCCTCCGCTCTCGACTACTTTTTTGATGGAGGGAAGGGATTCAACAATTCTTTTGTCGTCGGTAATCTTTTTGCTGCTGTCGAGAGGAACGTTGAAATCAACGCGCATCAACACCCGTTTGCCTTGAATTGCTATGTCGGATAAACTCTTTTTCTGCATTGCTCTGATGATTGGTTGAAAAAATGACCGAATTCCATACCGCATTATAGGCAATATTATCAATCTCCTCAACAGGGTGGTTACAGGTATCTGTTCCTTACTCTGCGTTGTAACGGGCGCTTTTGTATTTTTTGATGTTTGCGTTATGTTCTGCAAGCGATTCAGCAAAGTAGTGTCCTCCTTTTCCGGTAGCAACAAAGTAGAGGAAGTTGTTTTCTGCAGGTTTCAGTACAGCGAGGATTGAGGCTGTGCCAGGGTTGCAGATCGGGCCTGGAGGAAGTCCGGTATGGCGATAGGTGTTATAGGGGGAGTCGGCAGCAAGATCTTTAAAATAGAGTCGGCGTGCAGTGCCACCAAGGGCATACTGCACGGTTGGGTCTGCTTGCAGCCGCATCTTTTTTTTCAGACGGTTAAGATAGACCCTTGCGACAATATTTTTTTCGCGGTTCAGCGGGGTTTCGGATTCAACAATGGAGGCGAGGGTCAGTAACCCGGTTTCGTTCAATCCTCTTTCGGCAGTCACGCTTTTGAGGCTGTCGGTATAGAAATGACGGAATCGCCCGATCAGAAATCCGACGGCTTCATCAGGGGAGCTTGCCCAGGCAAAGTCATACGTTCCGGGAAGCAGATAGCCTTCTGCATTTTTTGCCATAATGCCGCGTCTCATAAGCAGGCTGGGACTGGATGCGGCAGCCATGAATGCTGTGGAGTCGAAGTCGAGGTTTCGCGAAAGGATGCGGGCAACCCTGCCGATATCGAGCCCTTCGGGGAGTGTGACACGTACCTCATCCTGGCGACGCGAATGGAGGTAGTACATAAGCATGAAATTCGACATTCCCGGTGCAATGGTATACCTCCCCGGCTTGATATGGTTAAGTTTTGGAATAATGCTTACCGTTACAATTGCTGGCCATTTGCGGTTAATGGTGCCGTTGCGGTATAATTCATCCACAATGGCTCTGATTCCCATATTTCTGTGAACAATCAGGTTTGTGGTACTGGGAGCTGTGTTGAGGCCTGGCAGAAACAAAAAGCATGCCAATGCCGTCAGCAGAAGGGCCATGCTGACGATAAGCGGGTTCCGCAGAAACGTTTTTTTTGATGCCATAGCAGGAGCGATCGTTTAGCTGGCCGTGATACCGGGCTGGCTGTTTTTCCACTCATGTTGAAACAGCCTGGTCTCTTCAATGATGCATTGATAGATTTTTTCCAGTGCGTGGGCTTTCAGGGGCGAGTCTGCATGGTTCATAACATTGTTCAATACCTCTTTTTCCCGCTCAGGCTGGAGTACCTGCTCTCCAATTCTTGATTTCAGTGAGCTGATATTTTGAGCGCAATGCAGTCGTTCACAGAGCAGGGAGGATAATTGTTGATCCAGGGTATCGATTTTTTTTCTCCATTCGTCAAGTTCTTGCCAATGCGCTCTATTGTTCATGGTGCTGTCGGACATCATAATGACGGAGGTTAAGAGTGAAGCGTTGTTAATCAAATACGAGAGTATAGATAAAATGAGCCGGGTTCTTGCTAATAATTTTCGTGGGTGAAGAGCGTCATCCATCGGGCTACTTCCTGATCGCTCAGCAGTTTTTCGTTACCTTTTTTTTCTTTGGTCGCCACGTGCCGGGAGCTCTTGTTTGTGTTTTTGGCGCTAACAGTAGAGCCCATCTCGTTCAGTTGCCCGGCAAAGAGCTCAGACGTTATGCACCTGGCACCAAATGCTGTTGTGTACCGTCGAATCTCATCATCCGAACTTACAATAGTAACCATTTTTACCCTTGTGTTCAACGACTTTACGTAATCAATGATCCAGAGGTCGGCACTTTTTGCGGCCGGAGTAAAAACAATGTGCAGTGGTGCTCCAAAAGCGTACTCTTTGAAACTTCCTTTACCGTCGTATACAACCGTGATAGAGCAGCGGTTTTCCTGCTGAAAACAGAAGAGTTTTTTTTCTGTTTTTTGGCGCAGAAGGTGGAGGGAGTCTGAGGTCGGGGAGGGATAGAGCTTGTGAATCAGGTTATATCCGTCGATGACGATCTCTTTTGCTGCTATTTTCATGGTGCTCTCAATCATTCGAAAAATCTTTTTCAATTGAAGTATTAAAATAGACTAATATTTTTTTAGTGCATCCTTTTTTATACATTTTATAGTGGCGGAAAGTGGTAAAAAGTGGGAGCATTTGTTTATCTGTTCTTTTGGTTTGTCTTTTCTTTCCTGCTGAAGGTGTAATAAACGTCTGTTTGTCTCTTGATCTGCACAACAGGAAGTAACGGGGTTGTCATAATGGCGGGCTTTATAGGAAAAGAGAGGCATTCCGTCGATGAGAAGGGGCGAATGATGATTCCGGCAAGGTTTCGTCGGAAGTTCGAGCCTGTCGTTTCTGTGGCTGGTGAAGAAGGCGTTTCAGAGATAGTGGAGCTGTATATTTTGAAGGCACCTGATCGCTCCCTTGAACTGTATGAGCCGTTTATCTGGGCCAGCATGAGGATGTCGATTTCTGCTCTTTCGGATTTTAACCCTGAAGAGCGCCTGCTTAAGACCTTGATGTACGAAAGTCTTGAAACGGTCGAGCTGGATCGTCAGGGAAGGGTTGCGCTGTCAAGAGAGTTTCTTGATCATGCGGGTATAACAAAGGATGTTATGATTATCGGTGCTGATACAAAAATGATTATTTGGGAGCCTGAGCGTCTTTCTGCTCTCTTGCAGGAGAGTGCGGGTCGTTTTGCATCTCTTGCAGGCAGGTACTTTTGATGGCTATAACGCGAGATATTTTTCACGATCCGGTGCTTGTGACCGAAATTGTTGCATTTCTGGTCAGAAAACCGGGTATTTATGTCGACGGGACTCTTGGAGGTGGTGGTCATTCTCTGGCGATGTTGCGCCAGCTTGTTGCTGCTGGTTTTCTTGAAGGATCGCTGCTGATAGGGATTGACCAGGATGAAGCTGCATTAAGGCAGGCACGTGAAAAGCTCGGAGAGTACGATGCACGGTCTGTTTTGGTTAAGGGAAATTTTCTTGATATAAAAGGCATCGTTACAAGGGTTTGCAGTGACAGAGGGGTGGAACCGAAAGTTACCGGGATATTGCTTGATCTTGGCGTTTCATCGTACCAGATTGATACGGCGGAACGGGGGTTCAGTTATATGAGCGAGGGTCCGCTTGATATGCGGATGGATAGTAATGCTTCTCTCCGTGCCTGTGATATTGTGAATACCTATGAAGAGCAGCAACTGGCGAGGCTTTTTTACCGATATGGAGAAGAGCCCAGAAGCCGCAGTATTGCAAGGGCTATTGTTGCCTATCGCCAGAGTCATGGAGCTGTTGGCAGCACGAAGGAGCTTGCCGATATTGTTCGTTGCAATGCGCATGGCGGAGAGCGGGTGATCAAGACGTTATCAAGGGTGTTTCAGGCATTGAGAATTGAGGTGAACGCTGAACTTGAGGTGCTCAGTCAGGTGCTTGATGACGGGATTGATTGCCTTGATGAGCATGGCCGGATGGCGGTTATCAGCTATCACTCTCTTGAGGACAGAATCGTGAAAAGGTTTTTTGCCGAAAAAGCGCGGAGCGACTGGGGGCCAAAAGGGGTTGGTTTGCGCGAGCCTCTGGCATGGGGATCGGTTACCCCCGTTACCCGTAAGCCCCTGATTGCCTCACAGCAGGAGGTAGCGTCGAACTCAAGGGCACGAAGTGCCAAGTTAAGGGTTATTGAAAAAAATTATCAGGGAGGGTTCAGTGGATGCCCGTAATGCAGTTGCTCCTTTGTTGCGTGATATTTTAAGGCGTATCAAGGGCTTTGGAAAAAAAATATTTGGCGAGAGACCCTTTCCCGAGCGTTCTCGTGAGGTTCCGGTGTTGAAGGATTCAGGGTTCAGGGCGTTTGTCAGCAATACCCTTGAGTTCGATATCGTTTCGTTGTTGCGCCCGAGCTCTTTTTTGTACATTCTGGCCGGAGTGGGGATTATTCTTGTCCAGACCAATAACAATCTTGCCATCAATAATCTTGCATTGCAGAATGAATGGCTCAGGGAGCAGATACAGATGACTTCCAGCGTCATAACGTCACAGGAACTCAAAATGGATGAGCTGCACAGTATTCGCAATATTGCTCAAGATGCATCTGTTCTTGGACTTGTATCCTCAAGCATCGCTCCTGTTGAACTTGAGCCATGAGTGATAAGCAGGAGATCAGGAGGCCGGAGGATCGGGAGTTCGGCAAGCGGCTTGGTATTGTCGTTGCTTTTTTTTCGATCTTTATCGTTGCTATTGTTGGTATGCTGCTCAGTATTCAGGTGGTCAATGCCTGGAAATACAAGCAGAAAGCAGTTAAACAGTATGAGCGGGTGGTTACTGAGCGCGCTCAGCGGGGTCCTATTCTTGATCGCCATGCACGTATGCTGGCGGAAAGTATCGAATCGATCAACTTCTATGCTGATCCTTTGATTGTCCGCAATACCCCTCTTTTTGATAAAAATGGCAAGCCGGTAAATTTCAGCAAGAGTAAAAAGCAGAAGACATACGATAATTCGGGTGTGGTTGCGACCCTGTTTTCGAGGTATCTGGGGCTCGACAGGTCGGTTTCTCTTCAACAACTGAGTCGTCACAAAGGGGCGGCGGTGCTTGGCCGCAAAATACCTGTCGCAAAAGCGTTGCCGCTTATGCAGTTTCTGCAGAAAAAAATTCCCGGCGTATGGTATGATCGTCAGCAGCAGCGTTATTACCTGAATGTTGCCGCTCAGGTGATTGGCTCCATTGGGGATTCAACGAGCGAAACCAGGGGCAGCAGCGGTCTCGAATTGCAGCTCGAAAAGGAGCTGAAAGGGCGGGATGGAACGAGAATTTTTCAGCGCTCTGCTACGGGGATTCGTTATCCTGCGCCGGATGCCGAACAGCAGGATGCGATAAAAGGCAATACGGTACAGTTAACGATTGATGGAAATATTCAAAGTATTGTTGAAGATGAACTTGCAAAGGCGGTCGCGACGTTCAATGCCGATGCGGCGGCAAGTATCGTCATGGATGTTCGTACCGGAGAGATTCTTGCCATGGCCAATAATCCTGCCTTTGATCTGAATCGGAGAGGTACCTGGAATGAACAAAATTCACGAAACCGTGCGGTGACCGAAATGTATGAACCCGGCTCAACGTTCAAGCTGGTCATGGCTGCTGCTGCGACGGAAGTGCTTAAAAGAAAAGCTGAGGACAAGGTTTTTGCCAATAATGGGGTTCTGCCTCTTTATAATCTCAAGATCAGGGATCATGAGCCTTACGGCACCATAACGTTCCGGGAGGCAATCATGTTTTCAAGCAATATTGTGGCAGCAAAGACGGCTATGGAGATTGGCAGCGAGAAGTTCAATGCCTATACAAGGAATTTCGGGTTTGGAAAGAGAACCGGTGTTGGACTGGTTGGTGAGGCTCGCGGGCGTGTGCGTCCTCTTGCTGAATGGGACAAGACAACACTTCCCTGGATGGGATATGGTTATCAGGTTATGGCTACTCCACTGCAGATTGTGCAGGCCTATGCGGCAATTGCCAATGATGGCGTTTTAATGAAACCCTATATTATAAAGAGGGTGATTGATGCCGACGGTCAGGTTGTTCGGGAGAACGCTCCTGAAACGGTCAGGCGGGTGGTTTTGCCAGAAACGGCACGATATCTCGGGAAGGAGTATTTCAAGGCTGTCGTTGATAGTGGAACGGCCAAAAATGCAGCGGTGCCGGGTGTGACGGTTGCCGGAAAGACCGGAACGGCCCGGCGCGCAGTAGAACGCTCCTATGCCACCCCGGTTTATGTCTCTTCATTTGTCGGCTATTTTCCGGTTGAGAATCCCCGTTATGCGATTATTGTGATTGTGGAAAAGCCGAAGACGGCCTATTATGCGGCCACGGTTGCTGCTCCGGTTTTTTCCGGCATTGCCTCAAGAATAATTGCCTGTTCAGAGGAGATGCAGAAAAACCTTGCCATCCGTTCGACGGAGAAGTCACTTCTTGATTCGATTGTGACGGTGGTGGTTCCAGAACTTCGGGGGCTTAAGGGGCGTGAAGCCCAGCGCCTGTTAAAATGGCTTGATCTGGAGATGGATTATACGGGAGATTTTGAGGGAAGTGTGGTCAGCCAGAGCATTGCATCTGGTAGCAGGGTTATAAAAAAGAAGATGATAAGGGTTGTGCTTGCTTCAGGGAATATCACCAGGAAATCGTCATGAGCGTTTCAGGAGAGCAATGTGAGGGGGTGCAACTGGAGATGTTGCTCAAGGGAATTACCTGTTTGGAGTTTGCGGGAATAACCCATGGCGGTGGCGTGATTTACCAGGTTACCAGTGACTCGAGAGAGGTGCTTCCCGGTTCACTTTTTGTTGCGATAAGAGGTTATTGTACCGACGGATCCCGTTTTATCAGCAGTGCAATAGAGCGTGGGGCTGTGGCGGTTATCTGTGAAGAGTTTCCGCCAGATATATCCGCATCATGCTGCTATATCAAGGTTTCTGATGCGCGAAGGGCGCTTGCTGAAGCTGCCAGGATTTTTTATAGAAAAGCTTCTGATCAGTTGCTGGTTATCGGGGTTACTGGCACCAACGGCAAGACGACAACAGCAAAGCTGATAACGGCAATGCTCAAGGCCTGTGGCATTCCTGCCGGCTATATTGGTACCAATCTCTGCCAAATCGGAGAGCTGGATATTCCGCTTGATCGTACTACCCCAGAGGCTCATGGGCTGCACGCTCTCTTCCGTCAGATGGTGGATGCGGGGTGTCGAGCGGCTGTCATGGAGGTCTCCTCTCATGCCCTTGTGCTGCAGAGGGTTTTTGGCATCCGCTTTCATGCGGCACTGTTTACCAACCTGAGCCCGGAGCATCTTGATTTTCATGCGTCCATGGAGGAGTACGCTTCCGCCAAGCAGCAATTGTTCGACCAGCTTTCTCCTGAAGGGTTTGCTGTATTCAATATTGACGACCCTTATGCCGCGCGGATGGCTGATCGCGTAGCTCATGATAAAATATACTGTTGTACATTGGAGCAAGGGGCTCTGCCCATTGTGTCGTGCAGCAGAATGTTTAAGGCAGAGGTACTGGAGAGTACTTTGGCGTCAAGTCGTGTTGATCTTCAGTTTCCTGATGCACACCTGACGATGCTGGTGGGGCTTCCGGGACTTTTCAATGTCATGAATGTGCTTGAGGCCGCAGCAATCGGCAAGGGCATGGGGCTGGCTCATGAAGAGATATGCGACTCTCTCTCAGCGGTATCGTCGGTTGAGGGGCGTATGGAACGGGTTGGTGAGAGCCGTGAGGGATGGTATGCCTTTGTTGATTATGCACATACTCCGGATGCGCTTTCCAAGGCGCTTGAAGCGTTGCGCCGACTCAAGCCTGACGAATCCCGTCTTGTTGCGGTTTTCGGGTGCGGCGGTAACAGGGATCGCTCGAAGCGTTCAGCAATGGGCCGGATTGCTTCCGAAATAGCCGATGAGGTTATCATCACCTCTGACAATCCCCGCAATGAAGATCCGGAGGTTATTCTTGATGAAATTGAGCAAGGCATGATCGGCGATCGTTATATGAGGATCAGTGATCGGGCGGAAGCTGTCAGGAGGGCTGTTTTGATGCTTAAAAAGGGTGATGTGCTGCTTGTTGCTGGAAAGGGGCATGAAAAATATCAGGAGATTGCAGGAGAGAAACATTTTTTTTCGGATAAGGATCTTATTAAAAAATTTATGCTGGAAAACATATCCGAATGTTCGGAGAAGGAGAGTGTGTGCAGGCAAGGGTGAAGGGCGTGCTGACGATTGATGATTTCCGAAATATTGGAGAGGTGGTCGTAGGGTCACGTCAGGGCGTGCTCCCACAACCACCGGGCGAGATTGCTTCGCCCGTTGTGGTCATTGATTCGAGAGAGGTAAGAGGGGGTGAGATATTTATTGCCCTCAGGGGAGAGAATGCTGACGGTCATAGCTTTATTGGTACTGTTTTTGAGATGGGCGCATGTTGGGCAATGGTCTGCCGCGACTGGTATGAGGCGCAGGGTTCAGTTGAGCCGCCGCCCGGCAAGGGGTTTATTGTTACGGATGATACGGTGGCAGGGCTTCAGCAGCTTTCCATGGTGTACAGGAGCAAATTTTCTGTTCCGGTTGTGGCTATCGGTGGCAGCAATGGAAAGACCACAACGAAGGAGATGGTTGCGTCGGTACTTGGGAGAGGGTTCAAGGTACAGATGAGCCAGGGCAACAGGAACAACCATCTCGGAGTTCCGCTGACTTTGCTGCAACTCCATACTGATACCGATATCGCCGTTGTCGAGATGGGCATTAATCATCCTGGAGAGATGGCCTTGCTTGCCAGTATCGCCAGACCGACGCACGCCCTTTTGACAAATATTGGTCATGAGCATCTGGAGTTTTTTCTTGATCTTGACGGGGTTGCCAAGGCTGAAATACAGCTTTTTGACTATCTGCACCAGCACGGGGGTACTGCCTTCATCAATACCGATGATCCATGGCTCAGCGCGGAAGCTGCAGGGCTTGGGCACTATGTTGGCTATGGAGTGGGAAAACGTCCGGAAAACAGTTTTTGGGCTCGGGAGATTTCGGTAAACAGGGACGGCACGCTCTCCTTTCTTTTATGTTCCCTGTCCGGAACTGAACCGGTTAGTCTGAACTTTACCGGGAAGCATAATGTTGTCAATGCCATTGCGGCAGCCGCTGTTGGTGATTATTTTGGTCTTTCACTCAGTCAGATCCGCGAGGGGCTTGAGCTTCTTGTCCCTGCTCCTGGCTGGAAAAGGCTGGAAGTTGTAGACTCCTGTGGTCTGCGAATCCTCAATGACACCTACAATGCCAATTCAGACTCCGTGCGCAGGGCGATTGATACGCTTTGTGATATGCCATGCGACGGCAAAAGGGTTGCCGTTCTGGGTGATATGCTTGAACTTGGAGTGGCTGGAGAGGTTGAACATGAGGCTATTGGCCGTTATATCCAGAAAAGTTCTGTTGACATGTTATTTACTTTTGGAGAGAAGGCTCGCATTATTGGCCTTGAGGTTCCGGGACGTTGGCAGGGCCATTTCGGGAGTCGGGAAGAACTTCTTGCAGCATTACTCGGAGTGTCGGAGGAGGGTGATATTCTTCTGTTTAAAGGATCAAGGGGAATGAAGCTTGAGCAGGTTGTTGATGCGCTCGTCAATGCAAGAACTAAAACCAGATAAAGATACGGTATGCTCTATTATCTCCTTAAATATATTGACGATCTGTTTGATCCTCCAGGGCTTCATGTTATTGAGTATCTCACGTTCAGGGCGAGTGCTGCGGGAATTACGGCATTGCTGATTATTCTCTTTGCTGGCCCGGGATTTATCCGCTATCTGAAATCCAGGTTCATTGAGCCAATCAAGGAGGAAGCACCGCCGGAGCATAAAAAGAAAAAAGCACTGCCCACCATGGGAGGTGTGCTTATCATTTTTTCCATTGAGGTCTCCGTGTTGCTTTGGTCGAAATTCATTGATCCGCATGTCTGGCTGATCATGCTTGCCATCCTCTGGATGGGGGTCATTGGTCTTATTGATGACTACCGAAAGGTGGTTCTGAAAATCAAGGGGGGGCTTTCGGCTCGTTACAAGCTGATTGGTCAGCTCTCTCTGGGCTTGTTGATTGGGCTCTATACCTGGTTTGATCCAGCTTTTTCCGTACTGCAGTCTGAGACAACGGTTCCTTTTTTCAAAAATCTGACACTTGATTACGGCTATTTTTATATTCCCATTGTCATTTTTATTATTACCGCAGTCTCAAACGCGGTTAATCTGACCGACGGTCTTGACGGTCTTGCTGCCGGAAGTTCTGCTATCGTGGTCATGGGGCTTGGCGGCTTTTCCTATCTGGCTGGCAATGCGGTCTATGCGGTCTACCTGAACATTCCCTTTATTCCCGGTGGAGGTGAGATTGCCGTGGTCAGCATTGCTATTGTTATGGCGTGCGTGGGCTTTTTGTGGTTCAACTCCAATCCGGCGGAGATTATTATGGGCGATACCGGATCTCTTTCCCTTGGCAGTGCGATTGCTGTCATCGCGCTTTTGATCAAGCAGGAGCTGCTGCTGCCCTTGATTGCCGGTATTTTTTTTATTGAAACGCTTTCGGTTTCTCTCCAGGTACTCTATTTCAAGTATACGAAAATGAGGTTTGGTCAGGGTCAAAGGATTTTTTTAATGGCTCCCCTTCATCATCATTTTCAGTTGAAAGGGTGGGCTGAACAAAAGATTGTTATCAGGTTCTGGATTTTGACCATTCTTTTTTTTCTTGCCAGTCTCATGACCTTAAAACTCAGATAACGAGACATAAATGGATGTAACGGGTAAAAAAGTATCGGTTATCGGTGCCGGGAAAAGCGGAGTGGCCGCCGGGGAACTGCTCTGGCAAAAAGGGGCGAAGGTGCTGGTCAGCGAGTTTGGCCGGATAGGGAGCGTTCCGCTGCAGCGTCTCACGCAGATGCCGCTCTCCTTTGAACAGGGAGGGCATTCTGCAGAGGTCTACGACGCAGATTTTTGTGTCCTGAGCCCGGGGGTTCCGCCAAATGCCGAAGTTGTCACCATCATGCAGGCCAAGGGAATCCCTCTCTATAGCGAGATTGAGATAGCGAGTTGGTTCTGCAAGGCAAGGATTGTTGGTATTACCGGTACGGATGGAAAGACCACCACATCGACACTGGTTCATCGACTCTGTGAGGAGGATGGCCTCCGGCATAGATACCGGGCGTTCAGTGTTGGTAATATAGGAGTGCCGTTTTCTTCGATGGTTCAGGATATGAGCGTCGGTGATGTTGCTGTTGTCGAGTTGAGCAGTTACCAGTTGGAGCGCTCCCCGACGCTAAGGCCTGATGTTGCTGTTATTACAAACATTACACCAGATCATCTTGATCGTTACGGAGGAGATTTGTCCTGTTATGCAGCGGCGAAGTTCAGGATTTATGCCAATCAGGGCGCTGAAGATACGCTGGTGTATAATGAGGATGATCCACTTCTCAGGGAACATTTTCTTGCAGGTACAAAGCGTTTTCCCTTCAGGATTATGCCGTTCGGGATGGATCCCGTCGTTGGGGCAACGACGGATCCCCGTATCGTTTTTCTTGATGGGGACTCATTGATGGTGCACACTGCTGACGGGGATGATTGTGTTATCAAGACCTCCGGGTTCCTGAAAAACAGTTTTCGGGGTCGCCATAATATTTCCAACGCGCTTGCCTCTCTTGCCGTAGCGAGGGCATTGGGTATTGATAATGAAGTGGTTCGCCTGGTACTCATGGAGTTCGGGGGTGTTGAGCATCGCCAGGAATATGTCAAGACCATCAACGGTGCTGACTGGGTCAATGATTCAAAAGCGACAAATATCAATGCGATGCGTCAGGCGCTTGAAGCGCTTCCCGGTACGGCTGTCCTTATTGCGGGAGGAAGGGATAAAGGGAACGATTATGCGTCGATTTCAGGGCTTGTCGAAAAAAAGGTCTCTTTGCTCATCGCTCTCGGCGAATCACGGGGAAAGATAACGGCCGCTTTTAAGGGAGTCGTTCCTGTTGAAGCGGTGGACTCATTGGATGATGCCGTTTTATTCGCATATAATGCGGTCAAGTCTGGTCAGGCCGTGCTGTTTTCTCCCGGATGCGCAAGCTTCGACATGTTTACTAATTTTGAGGATCGAGGTATGCAGTTTAAACAATGTGTTCATCAATTACCATAATGGTGAACAGTGATTACATTCCGGAGCCTGCAGGGGTTTCCCCGCTGACAGAACTTTCACGCCCTTCAGGCAGGGAGGGTGTTGTCGGAAAGCTGCTTGTGCTGATTGTTGCCATTCTCATGAGCATTGGTATTGTTGTTGTCTACAGTAGTGGAGCGGGATGGGCTGCAACGAAATACGCAAGTTCAGAGTATTTTTTATGGCGCCAGATTGTTTTTTCTTTGCTCAGCATCGGAACCGTGCTCCTTGTTGCCCAGCTTGATTATCATGTGTTCTGGAAGACCAGCAAAATCATACTTTTTTCCAGTATTCTGCTCCTGATTCTTCTTTTTGTCATGAAAGCAGTCGGGCTCATTTCTGGAGCAGCCCGATGGATAGGTTTTGGCCCACTCAAATTTCAGGTATCTGATTTTGCCAAATATGCCGTTATCTTTCATTTCTCAAGGCTTATCAGTGAAAAACAGGGGTATATAAAGGACCTGTATAATTCCTATTACCCCATGCTTGTCCTTTTGATGGTTGTTGTGGCTCTTGTGGCTATCGAGCCGAATTTCAGTACCGCGTCGCTTATTGCCATTACCGGTTTTACGCTTATGTTTATCGGGGGAGTCAGTATCCGCCATCTTCTGGCTACCGTCTTGCTGCTCATTCCTCTGGCAGGCGTTTTTGCCATTGCGGCTCCCTACAGGCTTGCCCGTTTGCTTTCGTTTACCAGCGGCAATGAAAAAGGGGCGACGTACCAGGTTACGCAGGCATTGATCGGATTGGGTAATGGGGGGTTGTTTGGTCTCGGTATCGGGGCAAGCAAGCAGAGGGAGCTCTATCTGCCACTTTCCTATAACGATTTTGTTTTTGTTATCATCGGTGAGGAGTACGGGTTTGTCGGGGCTCTTGCCGTTATTGCACTGTTTGCGGGATTTTTTGTCTGCGGTCTTATTATTGCCAAACACGCCCCCGATAATTTTGGGAAATATGTTGCTACAGGAATCACGATGGCGATCTCTCTTTTTGCATTTGTTAATATCGCTGTTGCCTGTCACCTGCTCCCGACAACCGGTGTGGCTCTTCCGTTTATCAGTTATGGAGGTACGGCACTTCTTTTTAACTCCCTCGGGGTCGGTATTCTCATGAGTATAGCAAGGTACAAGGGTCCGGGGCTTGCCAACAGTATTCGCTCCAGCGTCACTGATGGGAGGAGTGTATGAACGTGCTTTTTGCCGGTGGCGGGACTGGAGGCCATTTATATCCTGCTGTGGCTATGGCTGAAGAGCTCAGGAAACTGGTGCCGGATGCAGGGATTTCTTTTGCCGGGACGACCAGTGGCATTGAGGCGACTGAAGTGCCAAGACTCGGTTATCGTCTGCATCTTATTCCGGTCAGAGGTTTGAAAAGAGGATGGTCGCTTGCTGCGCTTATGGCAAATGTGGGTGTTGTTGCTGATTTTGTTGCGGCTTTGGGAGCTGCAGTAGCCTTGATCGGCAGGGAGCGGCCTGATGTTGTTGTCGGTACGGGTGGATTTGTCAGTGCACCACTGCTCTTGGCGGCTCAGCTCATGCGAAAAAAAACACTTATTCAGGAGCAAAATGCCTTTCCCGGTGTAACGACAAAACTGCTTGCCGCACTGGCCAGCGAGGTGCACCTTTCGTTTGAGGAGGCGCGCAGGTTTATTCGAAAAAAAAAGCAGATCTTTGTTTCCGGTAATCCTGCACGGGCGTTTGCGTTGCAGCACTCCGCAACGGCAAGGGATTACTTCTCTTTGCATGCAGACCGTCCAACTCTTCTTGTTTTTGGCGGCAGTCGTGGTGCGCGTTCAATAAACAACGCCGTGTTACAGGGGCTTGACGCCATTACGGCTTCTGCAAATCTTGTATGGCAGACCGGGTCGCTCGATTTTGAGCGTATAGGAAGTCAGGTTAAGCCCTCCCCTTATCTATGGATTTCTCCGTACATTGAGGCGATGGGAGCGGCCTACGGTGCCGCCGATCTCGTTCTTTGCCGGGCGGGGGCATCATCCATTGCCGAACTGACCAATCTTGGAAAGCCTTCGGTTCTTGTGCCCTACCCTCATGCAACCGGTGACCATCAGCGTCATAATGCACGGGCGCTTGTAGCGAGTGGAGCTGCCATGCTGGTCGAGGATGATTGCCTTGGCCAGGAGGCTTCAATAAAAGGGATTCTTGAGCTGTTGCATGATAGGGATAAGCTGGGGGCTATGGGTGCTGCTTCCCGGAAACTGGCCTATCCTGATGCGGCTCGTCAACTTGCCCTGCGAATAGTCGGTCTTGCAAAATTTTATTAAGAAAGAGGATACGTACAGACATGGAATTGGGGAAAACAAAAAGTGTTCATATTGTCGGGGTTGGTGGCGCAGGTATGAGCGCGATTGCAGAGCTGCTGTTGAAGTCGGGGTTCAGGGTCACGGGTTCTGATGTTTCGTCTGGCGAGGTGACTGAAAAGCTTGCCGAGCATGGGGCAATAATTTATCATGGGCATCGGGCTGAGCAGGTCACGTCGAGTGATGTTGTTGTCTACTCGTCAGCTATCAGACCGAATGAAAACGTTGAAGTTCTTGCTGCCCTCAAAGCGGCGATTCCTGTCATCAAGCGCGATGAGATGCTTGGAGAACTCATGCGCTACAAATATGGAATATGCGTTGCTGGTACGCATGGGAAAACGACAACTACCGCCATGATTGCTACCATGCTTATTGAGTCTGGTGAGTCGCCGACAGTCATGATTGGTGGCATATCGGACTATCTGAAAGGCAGTACGGTTGTTGGTGATGGCAAATATATGGTTATTGAGGCTGATGAGTATGATCGTGCTTTTTTAAAGCTTACCCCAACCCTTGCGGTTATCAACAGCCTTGAGTCGGAACATATGGACACTTATGGGACACTTGATGAGCTGAAGCAGGCGTTTGTTACTTTTGCCAACAACGTGCCTTTTTATGGACGGGTGATTTGTTGTGTTGATTGGCCGGAGATCAGAACGATCATTCCCTCAATGAACCGTCTCTATACAACCTTCGGCATTGATGAGCCTGCCGATGTGATGGCTTCAGATATTGTTCTTGAAAAACAGCGCACCAGCTTTACTCTTCATGCTTGTGGCCATGAGTATCGTGATGTTTGTATCAATGTGCCGGGACGCCACAATGTGCTCAATGCCCTGGCGGCTTTTTCGACAGGTCTTGAGCTGGGAATCATTCCTGAACGGCTGATTGCCGGGCTTGGCCGTTACAGTGGCATGAGAAGAAGGTTTCAGGTGAAATATGATAATGGTCAGGGGCTTCTGGTCGTCGATGATTATGCTCACCATCCTTCAGAAGTCAAGGCAACGGTCAAGGCGGCCAAAAGCGGATGGTTTGATTCCAGGGTAGTTGCAATTTTTCAGCCGCATCTTTTTTCACGCACAAAGGAGTTTGCGCATGAATATGGCTGGGCTCTTTCGCGGGCGGACATGGTTTTTGTTGCCGATATCTATCCTGCCCGAGAAAAGGCTGAGGATTATCCGGGTATCAACGGGGAAATGGTCGCAGCCGCCGTGCGGAAGGCAGGCGGAAAACATGTTGAATTTATTGCTGATATGGAGGCCCTTTTTTCATCTCTTGTGGGGTTGGCTGTCAACGGAAACATGCTTCTTTTTATGGGTGCAGGAGATATTACCTATCTTGCATCGAGAGTTGCTGATGTTTGCAGAAAGAATGCATCAACGTAAGATGCCGGTGTCTCTATACCGGGTGTCACGGTGTCATGAATGGCTCGAAAAAGCAATTTTTTATGTCTGATTCCAAATACAAGGAAGAACCTCTTCATTTGCCGGAGTCCGGGGAGAGCCGGGGCGGTGCTCTGTCGGCCTCCAGTGGCAGTTGGTTTATCCGGCTGTTTGTTTTTCTGATGATC
>CAINOO010000089.1 GCA_903851535.1 uncultured Chlorobiaceae bacterium
AATGACTTCTCCGGTACTGCCGTCGATGGAGATATAGTCGCCTTCATGCAGTACAATATCATTGCCCTGTACCCGCAGTTCGCCTCTCTGGTAGTCGATGCTGAGTGCTCCGCATCCCGCAACGCACACTTTGCCCATCTGGCGGGCCACCAGCGCAGCGTGGGAGGTCATGCCGCCCCGCTCGGTGAGGATGCCTTCAGAGGCGTCCATTCCCTTGATGTCTTCAGGTGAGGTTTCGATGCGGACAAGAATGACCGCCTCGCCGCGTTTGCCGGCTTCATAAGCGTCAACAGCATTGAAATAGATTTTGCCGGTGGCGGCACCGGGTCCGGCATTCAGTCCTGTTGCAAGAAGTCTCTTTTCGGCAATGGCCGCCTGTTTCTCTTTTATGTCGAAGACCGGACGGAGCAACTGGTTGAGCTGTTCGGGTTCTATGCGCAGCAGAGCCTCTTTTTCGTCGATCAGTTTTTCGTTGTACATGTCGACGGCGATTTTGACAGCGGCCATGCCGGTGCGTTTGCCGACACGGCATTGGAGCATAAAGAGTTTGTTGTTTTCGATGGTGAACTCGATGTCCATCATGTCGTGGTAGTGGTGTTCGAGTATGGAACGGATCTCTTCGAGCTGGTCGTAGATGCCGGGGTTTTCGGCCTTGAGCTGTTCAATTTTCAGTGGTGTTCTGGTGCCGGCTACCACATCTTCTCCCTGGGCATTCATCAGGAATTCGCCGTAGAAGATGTTGTCGCCGGTGGCGGCATCGCGGGTGAAGGCTACGCCGGTGCCGCAATCTTCGCCCATGTTGCCGAAGACCATGGCCTGGACGTTGCAGGCGGTGCCCCAGTAGCCGGGAATGTGGTTGAGCTTGCGGTAGACGATGGCGCGTTCGTTGTTCCAACTGTTGAAGACAGCTCCGATTGCTCCGATGAGCTGTTCGTGGGGATCTTCCGGAAATGTTTTGCCGGTCTTTTCCAAAATTGCGGCTTTATAGTCTGCGACAATGTCTTGAAGGTCTTCAACCGTAAATTCGGTGTCGAGCTCAATGCCGAGTTCGTGCTTTTTGGCTTCAAGGATTTTTTCGAAGGGGTCGATCTGTTTTTTGTCGGTTGGTTTGAGGTCGAGCACGACATCGCCATACATCTGCACGAAACGGCGGTAGCAGTCCCAGGCGAAGCGGGGGTTTCCTGATTTTTTGGCCAGGCCGTCAACGGTTTGTGCATTGAGGCCGAGATTGAGAATGGTGTCCATCATGCCGGGCATTGAGGCTCTTGCGCCTGAGCGGACCGAGACGAGGAGAGGGTTTTCGGGGTCTCCAAACTTTTTGCCGAGTGCCTCTTCAATTTTGTGGAGTGCGGCGGGAATGTCTTGATGGAAAAGGTTTCGGGGGTAGTTTTTCTGGTTGTCGTAATAGTAGGTGCAGACTTCAGTTGAAATGGTGAATCCTGGAGGAACCGGCAAACCGATGTTTGCCATTTCTGCAAGGTTGGCGCCTTTGCCGCCCAGCAGGTTTTTCATGGAGGCATCACCTTCAGAATTGCCGCCAGAGAAACTGTAAATGTATTGTTTACTGCTGCTCTTTCCGCTGGTCATCTCAGATTGTGGCATGATTTTTATAGGTAATTGTTCTTTTGCACCAAGAGATCAAAAAGGAAGAGTCTATGGTGAAAAAACAGGTGAAGTTGACTACTTTTATCGAAAATGAAGTTTACTAAAAAGCTGCTGTAAAAACTACCGTAAAGGATATTTCATTCTGATTTTTAATTATGGGAATTGAGCTTTTTGTCATTTTGCTCCAGGTACTTCGCCTTGCGGTACCATACACGCTTACCTCTGTTGGCGCAACGTTTGCGGAGCGGGGCGGAGTGGTCAATCTTGCGCTTGAGGGAATGATGCTTGTTGGTGCGTTTGGAGCGATGCTTGGTCAGTATTGGAGCGGCTCGGCTCTGGTGGGTATGCTTCTGGCTCTTTTCTGTGGTATTTGTGTGGCGCTGCTGTTTGCTTTTGTGACGGTTACCCTGAAGGCTGACCAGATTGTTGCCGGTATTGCCATTAACATGCTTGTTATGGGCGCAACCCGGTTTGGCCTCAGTATGCTTTTTGGCAGTGCGATGAATTCGCCGCGGGTTGCCGGTTTTGTGCTCTCCTCTCTTCTGCTGGATCCGCTTTTTCTTGCCGCTGTGGTGTCCGTTGCTGCCGGTCATCTGCTCTTGTTTAAAACACCTTACGGGCTCAGGCTCCGCTCTGTCGGTGAAAGTGCTGAAAGTGCTGACAGCGCAGGTATCAATGTTGACAGGATGCGCTACTCCGGCGTGCTGATTTCGGGGGCGCTTGCGGCGCTCGGCGGGGCTTTTCTTGTGTTTCAGCAGCACACCTTCACCGATAACATGTCTGCCGGTCGGGGTTATAT
>CAINOO010000090.1 GCA_903851535.1 uncultured Chlorobiaceae bacterium
AGAGGAGCCAAGGATGCACCGAAATACAAGGACTACATCCTCCCGCTCATCTTCACCAAGCGCCTCTGCGACGTCTTCGATGACGAGCTGAACCGCATTGCCGCTGAAGTCGGATCGCGCCAGAAGGCTTTCCAACTCGCCAAAGCTGACCACAAGCTTGTCCGCTTCTACCTCCCCCTCGTGCCGGAACATCCCGATCAACCCGTCTGGACGGTCATCCGCAAGCTCTCCGACAAGATCGGCGAAGGCGTCACCACCCTCATGCGAGCCATCGCCAAAGAGAATCCGCTCCTTCAGGGAATCATAGACCGCGTAGACTTCAACGCCACCACCCACGGCCAGCGTGACCTCGACGACGACCGCCTCTCCAACCTCATCGAAGCCATCAGCACCAAGCGCCTTGGGCTCGACGACGTTGAAGCTGACATTATCGGCAAAAGCTACGAATACCTCATCCGCAAGTTCGCCGAAGGTGGTGGCCAGAGCGCCGGCGAATTCTACACCCCGCCCGAGGTCGGCACCATCATGTCGCAGGTGCTCCAGCCCGAGCCCGGTATGGAAATCTATGACCCCACCTGCGGTTCCGGCGGCCTCCTCGTCAAATGCGAGATCGCCATGGAGGAATTTACCAGGGGTAAACAGCGCACCGTCGCACCGCTGAAACTCTTCGGCCAAGAGTTCACCCCCGAAACCTGGGCCATGGCCAACATGAACATGATCATCCACGACATGGAGGGGCAGATCGAGATCGGCGACACCTTCAAGAACCCCAAATTCCGCAACAAACAGGGCAAACTCCGCACCTTCGACCGCGTTGTCGCCAATCCCATGTGGAACCAGGACTGGTTCACCGAGGCCGACTACGACAACGACGAATTTGGCCGCTTCCCCGCAGGTGCCGGATTTCCCGGAAAATCCTCCGCCGACTGGGGCTGGGTGCAGCACATTCACGCCAGCCTCAATGCCACAGGGCGCGGCGCCATCGTCCTCGATACCGGCGCTGCCTCACGAGGGTCGGGCAATGCTGGCACCAACAAGGAAAAGTGCGTCCGCCAATGGTTTGTCGATCGCGACCTCATTGAAGCTGTGCTCTACCTGCCCGAAAACCTCTTCTATAACACCACCGCCCCGGGCATCGTGTTGTTCCTGAACAAGGCAAAGGCAAAAGAGAGAGCACGCCACGTGCTGCTCGTCAACGCCAGCCAGATATTCGCAAAGGGCGACCCGAAAAACTTCATCCCGGACGAAGGCATCCAGCGCATTGCCGACACCATCACGGGCTGGAAAGAGGAGGAAAAACTCAGCCGCATCGTCGAACACGCCGAACTGAGAAAGAACGACTACAACATCTCCCCCAGCCGCTACATCCACACCAGCGATGCCGAAACCTACCGTCCCATAGGGGAAATTGTCGAAGAGCTGAACGCAATTGAGCTGGAGGCCAGGGAGACCGACGAAGCCCTGCGGAAGATCCTCAAACAACTGGGAGTTGGTGTATGAAAATCTTCATCAGCAGCGTGCAGAAGGAGTTTGCCATGGAGCGCAAAGCTCTTGCCGGGTACCTTTCCGGTGACCCGATGTTGCACCGTTTTTTTGAATACTTTCTGTTCGAAGATCAGCCAGCGTCCGATCAGCGTCCTGACCAGTGCTACCTCGACGAGGTGGATCGTTGCGATATCTATCTTGGTCTTTTCGGGAATGATTATGGTTGGGAAGATGCCGAGGGGCTTTCACCAACACACCGAGAGTTCAATCGGGCCACCGAAAAGGGTAAAAGCCGTCTGATCTATCTCAAGGGAGCCGATGACAACGCTCGGCATCCGAAAATGAGAGCCCTGATACATGATGCTGCCAGCACCCTTATCCGGCGTCGGGTCAACTCCTCCGAGGAGCTTATCGCAGCAGTGTATGCGAGTCTCGTCAGAATTCTCGAAGAGCGCGAACTGATCCGTTTTGGACCGTTTGACGCCACGTTCTGCCGAAATGCTTCGTTCGAGAACCTTGACGAAGAGAAGATCACCCGTTTTCTTGTGCTTGCCCGGCGCGGCCGCAATTTCCCATTGGAAGGAGATACGCCGCCCCATGAGGTACTGGAACATCTCAACCTGCTCGACAAAGGACGTCCGACCAATGCCGCTATTTTATTGTTTGGCAAACAGCCGCAGCGTTTTTTGATCACCTCCGAAGTGAAATGCGCCCATTTCCACGGCTATGAAGTGGAAAAACCCATTCCATCTTATCAGGTGTACAAGGGGACGGTCTTCCAACTCGTGGATCAGGCCAAAGATTTCGTACTCTCCAAAATAGACCTCTGGGTGGGAACAAGGGCGGAAAGCACCCAGGTGCCGACGAAATACGAAATCCCGCAGGAAGTTGTAGCCGAAGCCATTGTCAATGCCGTTGTGCATCGCGACTACACCAGCAATGCCAGCGTACAGGTCATGCTCTTCAAAGATCGACTTGAAGTATGGAATCCCGGTACTCTGCCTCCGACCCTGACTCTTGAAAAACTGCGCGAGCCACATGCCTCTGTTCCTCATAATCCGCTGATTGCCGAGCCCATGTACCTGACCAAGTACATCGAACGCATGGGAACCGGCATCCGCGACATGATTCGGCGATGCAAGAATGCCGGGCTTCCTGAACCTGAAATCAGGCTTGATGGCGGCTGTTTTGTGTTGACGATCAGGAGGAAAAAGTATGTGCCGGGGGGCCAAGATGAATACCAAGTTGGACAACAGCCAGAGTCGCAATCCACGGCACCAGTCACTCCATCAGTCAACCTACCAGTCGCGGTGGTTGTCCTGGTTCGTCTGATTAGCTCAACAGGTTCTCTCGGAAACTCGGAAATCCTTGCTAATTTTGGTCTTAGAGATCGCACCCATCTTCGTGAACGCTATATTAACCCCGCTCTTGCCAATGGACTGGTAGAGCGCACCATCCCGGAAAAACCAACCAGTCGCCTCCAGAAATACCGACTCACAGAAAAAGGTCGCAGATTGCTGGGGCAGTTAGATAAGGATGGAGGTCAGTCATGATCGATTGGAAAACATGCGCTGTCTCAGATTCGTTTATTAATAACAAGGTCGGTCGGAAAAATCAGATCCCGGCAAAGGACATTGCTCAAGTCGGTCGTTTTCCGGTCGTTGACCAGGGGCAAGAATTTATTGCCGGTTATTGTGATGACGAGAACAAGGTCATTGACTTTGACTTACCTCTGATCATCTTTGGCGACCACACTCGTTGCTTCAAATTCGTTGACTTCCCGTTCGTGCTCGGAGCCGATGGAACTAAGGTACTTCTACCGAACAAGAAGCTCTTCGATCCAAGGTTTTACTTTTTCGCTTTGTTGGCATTGGAACTCCCAAGCCGAGGTTACAATCGCCATTTCAAAATACTGAAAGAACGAAGCTTGCCACTCCCCCCACTTTCCGAGCAGAAGAAAATCGCGCACATCCTTTCGACTGTGCAGTGGGCGATCGAAGCGCAGGAACGAATTATTCAGACCACCACCGAGCTGAAAAAGGCCCTCATGCACAAGCTCTTCACAGAAGGCCTCCGCAACGAACCCCAAAAACAAACTGAGATTGGACTCGTGCCGGAGAGTTGGGAGGTGGTAGAGTTGGGTAAAGTGATCAATCTCTTCGCTGGATATGCGTTCAAATCAGCGGAAGGCGTTCCAGTGTCGAGCACTCAACTTCTACGTATGGGGAATTTGTATCAGAACACCCTCGACCTGAATCGGAGTCCAATCTACTACCCTGATTCATTTGCCGATGTCCACAAGCGTTTCGTTCTGAATGAGGGTGACTTGGTGATGTCTCTCACCGGAACGAGCGGCAAGGAGGACTACGGCTTCACAGTCCGAATACCGAAGACGGATAAGTCCTTACTCCTGAACCAACGGGTCACGAGGATCGACATAACGAACCACCGCCTGCGAAAGGACTTCGCTCACTATTTTCTGCTCTCAAGGAAGTTTCTCGATTACCTCTACCCAACGTCAAAGGGAATGAAGCAGGCAAATCTGTCCACCAATGCAATGAAGAAACTGCAGGTCGTTCTTCCCTGCGAAGCAGAGCAATCAGAAATTGCAGCATGCTTTAAATCGCTCGAAAAGAAAGTCGTTGTTGCCAGGCGTAAGGTCGCAGTACTCCAAGACATCTTTCGCACACTCCTTCACGAACTGATGGCCGCGAAGACCCGCGTATCAGCTCTAAAACTTAAAAATTTCCAATGAGTATCCAAATTGATACTGTCCGCATCGCAGGATTGCGTGGAATAAAAAATATTGAGGTACAATTACCACGAGTTGCTGTGCTAATTGGCCCAAATAATTCAGGTAAGACCTCCTTTTTGAAAGCAATGCAGTTGGTTCTCGGAGACTACTCACGATTTATTTCTGAAGAAGACTTTAATATTGATGCGAGTGACAAGAGAGCTTCATCCATAATTATCGACGTTCGAATTGTGCCTCTCAATTCCGAAGGAAAACGAGTCAAAATTTTCAATGAAGAATGGGCAACGGAGTTTGGAGACAAAATTAAGGCCGAACCGAATCTCAATCAATTTGTTGCTATTCGGGCTCGTTGCCAACAAAATGTCATCAAGGGCGGTTTTGATACCATACGTTTTACATTAGAGAAGTGGCCGGATTTCAATGAGTGGACAACAGAGAAGCTGAAGGAAACGAGAATGACCCAGCGCGTTGATAGCATGCCATTTTATGCAATTGACGCTCAGAGAGATATTCATTCGGAGCTGAAGGAGCGCTCCTCCTATATCGGTCGTGTTTTATCGAACGTGGACTATTCTAAAGAAGATATTGCCTCCATTGAAGGTTTGATTAAAACTGTCAACGAGGAAGCGGTCGAGAAAAGCGATGATCTCAAGGAGTTGAAGGGTAACCTTGAACATTTGAACCAATCTTTCCAAGGAGCTGGAGAAGCTGAGATCACTCCATTTCCGAAGAAGATTCGTGATTTGTCGAAACATTTCACTGTCCACTTTGGAAACGGTCCTGATGGAGTGTTTTCCATGGAATACCACGGCATGGGGACACGAAGCTGGGCTTCCCTTCTGACTGTTAAAGCACTGGTCAAGCTGACAGATAAAAGACATCGAACTGAAGCTGAACCATTTTTCCCTATTCTTGCCGCAGAGGAACCAGAAGCCCATCTCCATCCCAACGCTCAAAGGACGCTCTATCGTCAATTGGCTGAAACTAATGGGCAGGTTATCGTAAGCACACATTCTCCATATCTGGCCGCAATGGCAGATATTTCGGACATCCGTTGTCTTTCGAGAAATTCTCGGAATGTAATCATTCGATCAATTGTGTGCCCGATGTCAGCCGAAGATAAAAAAATCATCGCACGGGAAATCATGTCAAAACGAGGAGAGATACTTTTCTCGTCGGCACTGATCTTGTGTGAAGGGATTACTGAGGAGCAAATAATCCCAGCTATGTTTGAGATCTTCTGTAACCGAAAATTGCATGAGGCTGGAGTTTCTTGTGTAAGTGTTGGGGGGAAGAACTATTCTCCTTTTGTGAAACTCGCCTGCAGTCTTGGCATCCCGACTTTTATCGTGAGTGACAATGATGGCGTTACCCGCCGTGAGATCGAAGCTCAAATTCGAAGGCTACAAAATGATACTGGCCTTGCGCTTTCTACAGATGAGTTCGGCATTGCATACCTTTCCAATGGTAATGACTTTGAGGCCGAATTGATGGATATGGGATTGCGGGATGAGCTTGTAGATGCTCTCATCTTATGTGAGACAAAAGGTTCTGATCATCAGCGTTACGTAGCAGCCGTGCGTAAAAAAATCGTAGCACTTACTGACTCTGATTTACTCGTTCAACTGCGAGGAGGAAAGGCGTCGTATGCTGGATTCCTTGGAGATGTAATTCGTTCAAACCCCAATGGACGAACGAAAGAAGAACTTGTTCCACTACCTGTTCGCATTGGATTATCAACAGTTAAAAAATGGCTTACATAATGATTTCTCTTTCTTCATCGCAGTCCAAAATTGTCGAGGCGCCCCTGAGCGGCGCAATCAGAGTTCTTGCTTCAGCAGGTTCAGGAAAGACTCGTGTGCTAACAGAACGAGTGCGCCATATCGTGGATCGCACGAAAAAGGACGGAGTTGTTGCGATCACGTTCACGAACAAGGCCGCTGATGAGATGCAAGCTCGTTTAGAAGGTTTGGATGGGTTCGAAGATAGATGTTGGATTACTACTATTCACTCTCTTTGCCAGAGAATCATCGATCAGTATGGCCATACAATTGGGCTCCCTTCTGAGTTGCATATTTACGAGCGGGATCAGGATCGCAAAACCGTATTCTTGCAATCGCTTCGCGACAACGGCACTGACGTGGATACTTTTTTAAACGTCACGGATTCGAAGACCAAGCGAGATCGCGAGAAAGTAATACAAAACTACTTAGACCAGTTTTCTGTGGTGAAACGCAACCTTTTGTTTGCTGATGAAATCAGGGAAAAATATTCTGAAAATGAATCGTTTTGGCATATTTATCAAGCCTATCAGGATGCTCTTCTTCAGAGCGGAGGCATGGATTTTGATGATATTCTCGTTTATGCTGTCAGGATCCTTCTTGAACAACCGTGGTGTGGTCAGATCTACCGAGCAAAATACAAGCATCTTTGTGTTGATGAAGCGCAGGATCTTAACAGGGCCCAATACGAATTTGTAAAAGCGTTCTGTGGGACGGAGATCCAGAGTGTTATGATGGTAGGTGATCCCAACCAGATGATTTACGGATTCAATGGTTCTTCAAATGAATACTTGTGCGAAAGGTTCGTTGAAGATTTTAAGCCAAAGACCTTTTCGCTGAACGAAAATTATCGCAGCTCAAAGGCGGTTATTTATCTAGCTAACAAACTCAAGCCAGGATCTCAGATCGAAGCTAATTTCGCCAAGAACGGTAGATCTGAGATCAAAGCTTTTCAGGACGAAGAGTCGGAGGCGACATGGGTTTGCAATAAGATACAGGATTTTTTAGAACCGGGTGTGGATTCGGATGAGGAGATTGAAGGGGAGATCAGTCTCTCCAATATTGTCATCCTGGCTCGCAATCGATTTGCTTTTCAGTGCATTGAGAAAGAATTAACCGATAGAGAGATTCTTTATTCTCTTAAAAAGGGAGAACGCCGCACTGAGCCAACGTCGATCTTTGGAAAGGTTCTTGATCTTGGAATTCGCCTTCGTCTAAATCCCAAAGACTGGGTTGATGGTAAAAAGCTTTTTTCCACTTTAAAGGTTAAATATCCCGAACAATGGGGACACGAATTGCAGTTAGAGAATTTAGCAGCTCTCCTTTCTGATGTTGAAATTTCTTACCCGAAGATGCAATCAGAGGTGCTCCGTGCAATTCAGCAGCTTAACCTTGATGAGCCGAATATCCCAAAATTTTGTGCCACTTTCACGAAGCGAATCGAAGAACTTTCCCTCAATGTTGAGCTTCAAGCTACTGGTGAGCTTGAGCGTTCACTTTTGGAACTCCGAGAGTTTAGAGATCTTTGGACAGCATTTAAGAGAAAGGGTCTTGGAGATTCACTCTCTGCATTTCGCAATGCAATAGCTCTCGGTCAACTATATGACGATGGGAACCAGCAGGGACTAACGCTCAGCACAGTTCATACTATGAAGGGGTTGGAGAAGGATATTGTGTTTCTCATTGGCATGTGTGAAGGCGTCTTCCCCGACTACAGGGCTGAAAAAAAACAAGAATTAGATGAGGAATTAAACAATGCCTTTGTTGCAGTAACCAGATCTCGCAGATGGATTTTCATTTCGTACCCAAAGAAACGCAAAATGCCTTGGGGCAACACGAGGGTTCAAACGCTCTCTCGATTCTTGAAGTTGATGGAAGGCTGATAAATCACTTGTCTTTGTTAAGTATGCTAACACCCGAAAAACAAATAACAGCCCAAGCCCGAATCATCGAATAGGCTGAAGCCATCGGGTGGACCGTTGTGCCTGCTATGAACCTTGATTGCGTAACTACAATACCTTTTTAACAACCTTTTCCATGAATTTATGAGCTGTAAAATTAGCGCAAATAAAACAAGTAATTACTATGCCACGTACCATTGATGAAGGTTTCAGAGATTTCTTAACGAAACTAACTCCAAGCTTGACTGAAACGGAAGCTGCGAAAAAGCATAGAGTTTCTATCAAAACTCGCTTAGAGACGGATTTTGGAATCAGTCGATTTTGGCAAATCGGGTCTTTTGGGAATGGCACTTCAATTTCGGGGTACAGTGACGTCGACTACATGGCCAGAATTCCGACCAAGCTCCACAGCAACTCATCGACATCTCTCGCCAAGGTGCGCGAATCGCTCGCTGCACGATTCCCGAATACCGGAGTCCGAGTATCTTGTCCTGCTGTTGTTGTTCCGTTTGGTTCAGACTCAAAAGAAATGACAGAGGTAACAGTAGCAGACTACCTCCGTTCAGAGAATGGGTTCATGGTCTACGATATCCCTGACTGTTCTGGAGGTTGGATGGAGGCGAGTCCTGACGCTCACAATGTTTACGTCAGGATGATCAATGAAAATCTATCATGTAAAGTGAAACCACTTATACGATTCATTAAGGCCTGGAAGTATTTCAATGCTGTACCGATCTCATCATTCTATTTGGAAATGCGTGTAGCAAAATACGCCGCTGAAGAAAAATCGATTCTCTATTCAATCGATGTCAAGCGTGTCTTTGATCTTTTTAATCGCTTGGAACTTGCTAACATTCAAGATCCAATGGGCATTTCGGGATACATAAAAGCCTGTAAGTCTGAAGCTGACAAACTCGTTACTATCTCGAAGGTTTCGACAGCTCTTTCGCGTGCCAGAAACGCATATGAAGCAGAGCAAGAAGGCAAAATAAGCGAAGCTTTCCAGTGGTGGAACAAACTTTATGCTTACAATTTTCCAAACTACTACAAATGAGTATTCAAGATCGCCAAAGCCTACAGGAATCATTAAATAAACTTGCAGCGCAACGACTGCTTTATCGACGAGCAAAGTTTTTTCGAAACGTGGGAATGGTGCAGGTTATTGTGGTTGTAATTTTAGCGTTTTTTGGCGCTTTTGTTCAAAGCAAGGATTTCAGCTACGGAGTAA